>DASTNU010000348.1:0-8684 GCA_035720605.1 Longimicrobium sp.
GCTGATCGCCTTCATCGCGCTGGTGGCGCTGCTGAACGGCCTGCTGCACGGCGCGGCGGGATGGTTCGGGCTGGACCTGACGATCCAGAAGCTGCTGGGATGGCTGTTCGCGCCCTTCGCCTGGCTGATGGGCGTGCCGGCGCAGGACACCCTGGCCATCGGCACGCTGCTGGGGGAAAAGACGGCGCTGAACGAGTTCGTGGCGTACGCGCACCTGGGAAGCATGCTGCAGGAGGGCGCCGGGCTGGACCCGCGCTCGGTGGTGCTGGCCACCTACGCGCTGTGCGGCTTCGCCAACTTCAGCTCCATCGCCATCCAGATCGGCGGCATCGGCGGGATGGCGCCGGAGCGGCGGCACGACCTGAGCCGGCTGGGGCTGCGCGCCATGGTCGCCGGCACGCTGGCCAACTTCATGACCGCCTGCGTGGTGGGGATGCTGATCTGATGGAGTGATGGGGTGAGGAAGTCGGGGAAAGTCCGGGGCCGAGGCAGGTTTTTACGGCGTCGCGCTGCGCGCGGACCCCTCACCCCCGGCCCCTCTCCCGCAAACTGCGCGGAAGAGGGGGGTTGGTTCCCGTCCTTCGGCTACGGTTCAGGAGAATCACTTCTCCCCCTCTCCGCGAGGAACGAGCGGGGAGGGGGGGCCGGGGGGAGGGGCCCCAGTGGCGCGTGCGCGACCGGCGCGCTACAATATCCCACCGGAGCAGCGAAGAACGACGGCCTCTGCGACAGGCGGGTGCACCGGTGGTGCACCCGCCTGCGTCTTTATCCCGGAATCACGAGGCCGGGACGAATCAGCACAGGACGAAAGCCTATGGCGATCGAAGTCACCCGCGAGCTGCTGCACCAGCTGCCCAAGGCGGAGCTGCACGTGCACCTGGACGGCAGCCTGCGGCCCGAGACCATGCTGGAGCTGGCGGCGGAGTACGGCAAGCGGATGCCGGCGCACGACGCCGACGCGCTGCGCGACTACATGCACGTGCAGGACGCGCGCAACCTGGTGGAGTACCTGGAGCGCTTCAGCATCACCCTTTCGGTGATGCAGACGGCGGACGCGCTGGAGCGCATCGCCTACGAGCTGGCGGAGGACCTGGTGGCGGAGAACGTGCGCTACGCGGAGATCCGCTACTCGCCCATCCTCAACTCGCAGGAGGGGCTGCCGCGCACCGAGACGGTGGATGCGCCGCTGCGGGGGCTGGCGCGGGCGCAGCGGGACTTCGGCATCGAGACGGCCATCATCATCTGCGGCATCCGCAACATGGACCCCACCACCTCGCGCGACCTGGCGGACCTGACGGTGGCGTACAAGGACCGCGGCGTGGTGGCGTTCGACCTGGCGGGCGCGGAGTACAACTATCCCGCCAAGAAGCACAAGGACGCGTTCTACACCGTCATCAACAAGAACATGGCCGCCACCATCCACGCGGGGGAGGCGTACGGCCCGGAGAGCATCCACCAGGCGCTGCACTACTGCCGCGCCAACCGCATCGGGCACGGCACGCGGCTGTTCGAGGACCCGGACCTGATGCGGTTCATGAACGACTTCCGCGTGCCGATCGAGATCTGCCTGACCAGCAACGTGCAGACGCGCGCGGTGGAGAGCTTCGCCGCGCACCCGCTGCGGATGTACTACGACGAGGGGCTGGTGCTGAGCCTGAACACCGACAACCGGCTGATGAGCGCGACGACGGTGACGGAGGAGTACTGGCGTGCGCACCAGCACCTGGGCTTCACCTGGGACGAGCTGGTGGACATCTCGCTGATGGGCTTCGACAGCGCCTTCATGCACCGCCCCCGCAAGCTGGAGATGCTCGCCCGGGTGCGCGAGGAGATCGACGCCCTCACCGCCCCTGCCGGGAGCTGACGCGATTCCTGAGAAGGGTGCCAATTCGTTCCGTATCGAGGCAGATGCGGGCGTGGCGCAGGCACAGGAACGTGGCGAACAGGCCGCCCAGGAGCACGGAGAGCGCCGCGCCCGGCATCCCGTAGGCGTGCGTGAGCGGGACGATGGAAAGGAGCATCACCCCCAGCCGCGCGGCGTTCACCTGGAAGGTGAGGCGCGGGCGGCGAAGGGCGTGGAACAGCTCGCTGGTGAGGACGACGACGGCGCGGAACACCATCGCCACGGCGAGGATGCGCAGCACGGGGACGGCGGGGAGCCACTCCGGGCCCAGCAGCCGATCCACCAGGGGGTGCGCGAACAGCAGCAGCGCCGCCGCGAAGGCGCAGTTGGCGGCGACCACGACGCGCAGCATCGCCAGGAACGCGCGCCGCATCCGTCCCCGGTCGCCCTGCAGCTGGCTGAGCGCGGGGAGCGCCACCTGCACGATGGCGCGGGTAAAGGTGGCCACCCCCAGCTCGCCGATGCGGAAGGCCAGCTGGTAGACGCCCAGCGCGCCGGTGCCCAGCAGACGGCCCACCACGGCGTTGTCCAGGTTCAGGCTGAGGAACATCAGCGCGCGCGACCCACCCACCCACTTGCCGAAGTGCACCAGGCGCCGCACGGCCTCCGCCCGCAGGCTCAGCCGCGGACGCCAGGGCATCATCGCATACGACGCCGCGGTGGCCACCGCCTGCGCCCCCACCGCCGCCGCCACCAGCGCCCACACGTCGCGCCGCGCCAGCGCCACCCCCACCGCCAGCGCGAACCCCACCGCCACCTCCGGCACGCTCCACCAGAAGAGCCGGCCGAACTCGATCCGCTTCACCAGCAGCGCCACGCCGGGATTGGCCAGGCCGCGCAGCAGCGCGACCACGCTGACCGCGCGGATGACCGGCACCGACTCCGGCGTGGCGAAGAAGGCGGCGACCAGCGGCGCCGCGGCCCAGAGCAGCGCACAGACCAGCACGCCGCGAGCGAGCTGCAGGGTGAAAGCGGGGTCCAGGTCGTCGCGCGGGTCGCCGGGGTGGCTGACGAGCGCGGTGTCCACGCCGATCGCCGTGAGCGCCTCGGCCGTGCCCAGCGCCAGCAGGGCGATTCCCATCACCCCCAGCTCGTGCGCGCCCAGCAGCCGCGCCACGACCAGCGTGCGTGCCACCCCCGCGGCAAGGCCGAGCCCCAGCGTCAGCAGCGCCCATCCGCCCCCGGCCAGGGAGCGGCGGGCCAGTGCGGACAGGAGCGCGGGTCCTTCCGCGCCGCCGGGGAGCGCAAGGGGCTCCGTTCCGGAGTCCGGCTGCACCCCGGCGGGCGGGGCGCTCACTCCTGCTCCAGCGAGGCGAGGAGCTGCGGAAGCCAGTGGCCGCGGTCCTCCCGCCGCGCGCGGGCCCGCGCCAGCGCGCCGACGCCGGGCAGGCGCAGCAGCTGCGCGAACGCCAGCTTCAGCAGGTCGCGCTGGTGCAGCCGCGGCGCCAGCGACTGCAGGTAGGCGGCGGCCGCGCGCTCCTCCGCCGCGAGGTCCGCCGGCCGCAGGCGGTGCTCGGCGATGACCTCCTCGTACACCCCCAGCAGGTCGTCCACCGCCGCGTCCGCGCCCGCGCTCTCGCGGACGCGGCGCGAGACCGCCGCCGCGTCCGCCGCGTCGTAGCGCGCGATCTCGCGCGCCAGCACCTCCGCGGTGGCGGGCTCGCGCAGGGTGCGAATGCCGAAGTTCAGCGGGCGCAGGCGGTCCAGGTTGGCGGTGGTGACCATGGGCCCCGCGCCGGAGGCGTCGCAGAGCACCACGGCGGCGCCCACCGCCATCGCCTCCAGCGCGGCGCGCGCCTTGGCGAACACCAGGTCGTAGCCGCCCAGCACCTCCTCCGGGCGCGCCAGCGGGTTGCCGGAGCGGGACCCCGCCACCTCCAGCTCGATCCCCGCCCGCGAGCACGCCTGGCGCACGGCGTCCAGCTGCGAGCCCCTGCCTCCCGCGGCGTTGCTGAACACCAGCGCGCGGCGGGGGCGCGCCGGCAGCGGCGCGCGCGGGGGAAAGCGCTGGAGATCGACGAAGTTGAGGACGACGTGCACCAGCTCGGGCGGGATGCCGTGCCGGGAGGTCAGGCGGTCGCGGCAGGTGTGGTCCACCGCCACGTAGCGCAGGATGCGGGGAAAGCGCACGGGGGCGTCCGGCCACCCCGTCCAGCTGTGGCAGAACGCGACGGCGGGCACGCCGGGAAAGGCCAGCAGCGCCGCCAGCGTCTCCAGCCCGTGGTGGCCGTGGATGACGTCGGGGACGGCGCCGACGGCCGCCAGGTCGTCCACCACCGGGACGGTTGCCGCGCGCAGCTCCTCGGCCACCCTGCCCAGCAGCGGGCTGTAGGCGATGGGATGATGGCCGCGCCGCAGCAGCTCCAGGGCCAGGTCGCGGACGTAGAGCTCGGTGCCGGTGCGGTTGGCCAGGACGCGGTTGGTGATCAGGACCCGCAGCCCGCCCCCGTCAGCGAATGTTGGCGGACTCGACACGTGGAAGGAGCGTGGTACGCCTGTGGGATGAGGCTGCGCCTGCTACGCCGCGAAGCGGCGTTGGAGTCCGGTCCAGGAAGTCGTGTCGTCTTCCTGGAAGGGTGTGGCTAAACCTTGCGCCGGCGATTGTCTTCCTGAAGGAGGCGCCGCGTGTAACTTCAGCAGGCACGGTACTTTGGCGCCGACCGAAGGATCTTGCCGGCAGAACCGTGGGGGCTGGGTCTCTGCCACGGAGCCTGCCCCTCGCGGGCGGAGAGAAGATCCTTCGGTCGCGCGCAAACGGTTGCATTACTTCGGGTTACTCGTGTGCGCTCCCTCAGGAAGACAACGCTGCTTCGCAGTCTCCGGGTTTAGCAACACCTTCTCAGGAAGACAATCGTCGGCGCGCACACGACCATCGCCGTCGTGTCGGGTTGGCTCCCTTCAACGCTGCCGTTCGCTGTGGCTCCACAGCGCATCGGCCAGGGGCTGTACGTGCTCGCGAAAGCGCAGCACCTGGTCGTACACGCCTTCCGCCACGCGCTTTTCGCCGTAACTCTCGTAGTACGGCACCTGCGCGGGGTCCCATCCGCCGTACGGGTCGTCCGTATCCACCGGGCGCAGGTACTCCGTGCGGAACGGCGCCAGGCCGAACTGCCGCAACGCGTGCTCCACCTCCCCCGCCAGCTCCTCGTAGCCGCGCGCCGCCTCCAGCTTGCGCGCCAGCGTCTGCGCGTCCAGCTCCAGGCGAAGGGCGCGGGGGCGCAGCTCCGGCGCGCACTGGTCCGGCGCGCCCACCAGGGCAAAGTCGTACGCGGCGATGGGCGCGCCGCGGGCGCGGCCGGCCATGCGCACCGCGGCGTTGATCACCAGCCGGCAGACGTCGTGCGACGGGTTGTACCCCTCCACCGCGTCGCCCGCCACGCAGTCGATCTCCTCCGCCGCCAGCGTTTCCGCCAGCTGGTCGGCAATGCGCTGAAAGGCGGCGTGGTCGTGCGACAGGATGGCGGAATAGATGGCGCGGTCCGACATCCACCCGTAGATGGAGCCCGGCCGCGCCAGCGTCCCCGCCAGCACCTGGGTGCTGGATTCCAGCCGGGCCTCGCCGCCGCTGCCGGAGCCGTCGGTGAGCACGAAGACCAGCGGCCGCACCGACTCCATCCAGCCGTACACGCGCAGCTCGTGGCCGGGGTGCGCCACCACCAGCGCGCACTTCTGCAGGAGAACGGGGGTCGCGGTCTGGGGGGGCGCGGTGGGAAGCGTGTGCACGGAGCGGGACCGGAACGGGTGGGGCTGCGGGATCGCGCCACGTCAGGCGCACGCGGGGAAAAGGTACCGCGTGTAGCAGATGCAAGTCAACCAGAATCTGTAGTTTTCTCCCCGGATTGCGCCGCCCGGCGCGAGGCGCTAGTCTGTTGCCGTCTGGTCCTCGATTGGCCGTGCGCGGCGGGTGATCGCGGCGTTTCGGCTCGATTTTTCCCGCTCCGGTCGATCTGCTGCCCGTCCTCCCGCCATCCGAGCCGAACCCTGCTTCTCGCTGACATGCGCATCCTGTACGACGTGTCGGCGCTGGGGCTGGGACAGCTGTACCCGCTCTCGCGGGGCGGGAGCTTTCGCGTGCACCGGCACCTGGCGGAGGGGCTGGCCGCGCACCCGGAGTGCGAGCTGCTGCTCTGCGCCAACCACTCCAGCATCGCCTTCCAGGGTGCGGCCGAGTACCTGCGCGCCAGCCCGGCGCTCGCCGGCCTGCCGCTGCTGGCGCCGCGGCCCACGGGCGCGGCGGCGCGCGCACGCGCGGGGGTGCGGCGGGCGCACCGGTGGACGCGGGCGCTGGTGGGGAGCAACGTGCTGCCGCCGCTGCTGCGCAGCGGCGGCGCGTACGTGGACCGCGCCATCCACCCCCCCGTGAGCGACGCGTCGCCGCCGGTGGACGTGTTCCACTCGCCCGGCTTTCCCCTCCCTCCCCGCCCCCGGCGCGGGCGCTCGCCGCAGCGGTTCCTGACCGTCTACGACCTGCCGCACCGGCGGCCGGAGTTGTACGGCCCCGCCTATCGCCGCGCCGGCGAGGCGATCCTGGACAGCCTGCGGGAAGGCGACTGGGTGATCACCAGCTCCCACGCCAGCCGCGGGGAGCTGTGCGAGCAGGGGATCGTGCCGCCGGAGCGGGTGTTCGTCGCGCCGCTGGCGGCGGACCGCCGGCTCTTTCACCCGGACGTGCGGGCGGAGCAGATCGACGACGTGCGGCGCAGACACGGCATTCCGCCCGGGCCGTACCTGCTGAGCGTGAACAACGTGGACCTGCGCAAGAACCTGCACCTGGCGGTGCGCGCGTTCGCGCGGCTGGCGCGGCAGGAGCGGGCGGACGACCTGTCCCTGGTGCTGGCGGGCCACGCGGGGACGGGGTCGCAGAAGCTGCGGGAGGCGCTGGACGAGCTGGGCCCGCTGCGCGATCGGGTGATCGTGACGGGGTTCGTGGAGGACGAGGACCTGGCGCCGCTCTACGCCGGCGCCACGGCGTTCCTCTACCCGTCGCGGTACGAGGGCTTCGGCCTGCCGCCGCTGGAGGCGATGCAGTGCGGCACGCCGGTGATCACCTCCACCGCGGCGTCGCTGCCGGAGGTGGTGGGCGATGCCGGGATCATGGTGGATGCGGAGGATGGCGACGCGCTCTGCGAGGCGATGCTGCGCGTCTACCGGGACGGGTCGCTGCGGGAGCGGATGCGCGAGGCGTCGCTGGCGCGCGCCGCGCTCTTCAGCTGGGAGCGCTGCACCGAGCAGACCCTGGCCGCCTACCGCACCGCGCTCGCATCGTGAGTCACACCATGCGAGAAGCTACATGAGGTGCAGCGTCATATCCACTTGCCATTGAATCGCTAGCGAGTCGTCGACTAAAGTCGCGTCTCGATAAGGTTTCCCGCAGAGGGGTTGCTAAACCCCAGGAGACCGCAAAGCCGCGTTGTCTTCCTGAGGGAGCGCACACGAGTAATCCGAAGTAATGCAACCGTTTGCGCGCGACCGAAGGATCTTCCTTCCGCCTGCGAGGGGCAGGCTCGACGGCAGAGATTCAGCCCCTGCGGTTCTGCCGGCAAGATCCTTCGGTCGGCGCCAAAGTACCGTGCATGCTGAAGTTACACGCGGCGCCTCCCTCAGGAAGACAATCGCCGGTGCGAGGTTTGGCAACACCCCTCAGCCGAACACCCCCAGCTGCGCGAAGGGCGCGCTGCTGCTCACCGTGGCCCAGGAGTAGTTCCGGATCTTGTCCGTCGTCAGCAGGTTGCAGCCGCAGGAGAGCGCGTTCGTCCAGAACCCTCCGTCGTTGATCACGTACCCGCGGACTATCGAGGCCGGGTTGGCGACCTGTCCCTGGAAGACGGGGCACCACTTGCTCTTGTCGTCCTGGTACAGGTGGTAGTTGAAGAACACGCGCGTGCTCGACTGGGGCACCTCGTCGGGCTCGCACTTCTTGTCGGCGAAGCAGAGACGTTGGCGCGGATCGTCCGCTGCGTAGAGCTCCTTGGCCTCGTCGTCACCGGAGAGCACGATGATGAACTTGCCCCGCAGCTGGCCCAGCGTGGGCCACCCGTGCACGAGGGCGCCGTCGCGCACCGACACCTGGTCCCCCATCAGCTCCGCCGGCGGGTAGACCGGACAGATCAGGTACGCGCTGACGTACTCGTCCAGCCCGCTGGCGAAGGCCCCCCCGGGCTGCACCTTCTTCAGGTCCAGGTACAGCGTCACCACGTCGTGGCCGGGATTTCTCTCGGCCCACTCGCGCAGCTCGCCAAGGTACTCCGAGAGCGCGGGCGCGCTGCTGCTGTAGCCGTCGTCGTGGCCCACCGACCACTTGTTCTCGCTCTCCGACTGGCTGACGTCCAGCTCCAGCCCACGGCACCCGGCCTGCCACGGCTGCGCGGCGTCCCACCCCAGCTGCTGCGTGAGCGTCTCGTCGCGATCGGTGGAATTGTGCGCGGCCTTGAACGAGACCTGGTTGTACCGCAGCGAATCCACTCCCTGGTCGTACGGCAGCGAATCAACGTCGCTCATCATCATCTCCCTGAAGGTGTGTCCTCCCGCACGGGCGAGGGGGCCGATGGGCGCGGCAAGGGCCAGGCCGCTGTCCTCCTGAACGACGGAGCGGGGCGCACCTGGTGAGGTGCGCCCCGCTCGTCGTCCGCCCTCCCCTGCCCTACGGCCGCCGCTGAGGCTGGGGCGGAGGCGGGATCTGCGGACCGGCCTCGTCTTCCGGCCCCGGCGGCGTGGTGCCGACGGTCTGGCTGAGCCAGCGCAGCTGGTCCACGTGCGCGGCCGGGCTCAGCGCGTGCGGCGT
>DASTNU010000349.1:0-3386 GCA_035720605.1 Longimicrobium sp.
GGGGGAGGGCAAGACGACGAGCGCCGTGAACCTGGCCGCCACCCTGGCGCGGCGCGGCCGCTCCGTGGTGCTGGTGGACGGCGACCTGCGCTGCGGGATGATCGCCGGCACCCTGGGTGTGCCGCAGCACCCGGGGCTCTCCGAGCTGCTGACCGGGCAGGCCACCCTGCCGGAGGTGCTGCGGACGGTGCGGCTGGAAGAGGAAACCGAGCTGTACGTGCTGGCGGCCGGGCATACCCCGCCCGATCCGGCGCGCTTGCTGGCCTCCGAGGAGATGCACGAGCTGCTGCGCCGCCTGCGGGCCCGGTTCGAGGCGGTGGTGATCGATGCCCCGCCGGTGAACCTGGTGACCGACGCGGCGCTGCTGGGCGCCGACAGCGACGGCGTGGTGATGGTGGTGCGCTCCGGTACCACCTCCGAAGACCAGCTCCGGGACGCCGTGCGGCACCTGGAGGCGGTGGGCGCGCCGGTGCTGGGCGTGGTGCTGAACGACGTGGACTTCCGGCGGGAGCGCGGCTACGACCGGACGTACGCCGGCTACCGCCGTGGGTACGCGTACTACGGTTCCGGGTGAGGCCCCCGTGGACGCGGTGCTCGGCCATCCCACGGCGCTCCGCTCGGTAGCGGCCGTCCCCCCGCCCCCGCGGCGGGAGGCGCCGCTGCTCGCGGGGGCGGCGCTCCTTCCGCTGCTGACGGCCGGCTTCGTGAACCTGGCGGCCGAGTGGCGGGTGGGGCCCGTGAGCGGGATGGGTGCCCAGACGGCGGTGGAGGCGGTGCTCGTGTCGTGCGCGGCGTTCCTGGCGGCCCGCTGGCCCCGCCGGCTGCTGCTGTGCCTCGCTCCCTTCGCGCTCTTCCTCCTCTGGGCTGCGCTCCGCTCCATCCTGGCGCCGCCCACCTTCGAGGGGGCGCAGAACGCGCTGGTCTACCTCCTCTTCGGCGCCGGGGTGCTCCTGTCCGGGACGCTGGCGACGCGCGACCCCACGGGGATGAGCGCGCGCCTGGCGCGGGGGATCGGGTGGATCCAGTGGACCGCGCTGGCGGTGCTGGCGGCGAACCTGGCGCTCTGGGGGCTGCCGCGCGGGGGGAACTGGGTCGTCGGCCCACGCTCCCTCGCGCTGGTGGGGCTGATCCCGCTGAACTGGCACCTGGCCCGGTGGTCCGCGGGGCGCAGGCGCTCGCTCTGGTTGGCGGGGCTCTGGTTCGCGGCCGTCGTGGCGACCACCTCGCGGACGGCGTCGGCCATCGCGCTGGTGTCGCTGGCGGTAGTCGTGGCGCTGCAGGCGCCCCGCCGGCCGGGACGGGCGGCGGCGGGGCTCGCCGCGCTGGCCGCGGGACTGGCGCTGGGCGCAGCGCTGGTGGCGTTCGCGCCGCCCTTCCACGCCCGCTTCTTCCAGGGCGACACCAGCCTGCAGATCGGCGAGTACGCCATCAACGCCAGTGGCCGCACGGCGTTCTGGCGGCTGATGGTGGAATCCGCGTCGGAGGCCCCGGTCGTGGGGCACGGCCTGGGCTCCAGCCAGGGGGTGATGGCGGCGGAGTTCTTCGCGTCCGACAACATCCGGCATCCGCACAACGACTATCTGCGCCTGTGGCACGACCTGGGGGCCGTCGGCCTGGGGCTGCTGCTCTGGGCGCTCCTCCTCTGGGCCGTCGTGCTCGCCCGCCAGTGGCGCCGCCTGGACCGCGCGGACCATTCCGCGCGCATGGTGCCGCTGTTCGCGCTGCTGGTGCTGCTGGAGTTGCTGCTGGCGATGACGACGGACAACGTCCTCGTCTACCCCTTCTTCATGGGCGCGGCGGGGATCATCCTCGGCACCGCGCTGGGGCTCGAAGCGCGGCGCGGTGCTCCGCCGCGGCCGGATTCACGCTGACGAGGAGGGCGGGATGTGGGCGATGCTGCGGACGGGGTTCACCTGCAAGAGTCTCGACCCGACGGGCGTGTACGTCACCTCTACCGTGCCGGTGGACGTCGCGCGAATGCTGAAAGCGTGGCCGGGCCTCGGCGTTACGGCAAAGGAGGAATATGAGCAGTTCGGCGCGTGCTGGTTCTCCATCGAGCGTGTGGCCGATCCCTCGAACCCTCCTCCCGCGCCACTGAGCGCGAAGTGGGAGGTGTCGTGGCACGCCGTGTCGATGCTCGTGCTCCAGCGCCTGTGTGCCGACGGATGGGAACCGTACGGGTACGGTCCCAAGACATCCGCGGGGCCGATGGTCCACCTGCTGCGCAAGCAAGTCGAAGCCGAGCCCGCCCGACGGGAGGAGTGAGATGCACACCGCTGTCGCCCTCCCGGGTGCACGCACGCCTGGCCGCCGCGCGCACGACGCCGACCCACGGCTCGCCACCGTCGTGCTGGTGCACGAGCGCTACCGCGAGGCCGGCGGCGAGGACCGCGTCTTCGCGGACGAGGAAGCGCTGCTCCGCGCGCACGGCCACCGCGTGGCCACCTTCACCGCCGACAACCGCGAGATCGAGGGGATGTCGCCAGTCGCCCTGTCACGGGCGACGGTGTGGAACGGCGACGCGTACCGCCGGCTGCGGGCGCGGATCCGCGCGGAGGGAGCCGGGGTGGTGCACGTCCACAACACCTTCCCCCTCCTCTCGCCGGCCGTCTACCACGCCGCGCGCGACGAGGGCGCGGCGGTCGTGCAGACGCTGCACAACTACCGCCTCATCTGCCCCAACGCCCTGCTGTTCCACGCCGGCGCCCCCTGCGAGAGGTGCGTGGGGCGCGCGGTCGCCTGGCCGGGGGTCGTCCGTGGCTGCTACCGGGAGAGCCGCCTGGCGACGGCGGCGTCGGCGGGGATGGCGGCCATCCACCGCGCGCGGGGCACCTGGACGCGCGACGTGGATGCCTACATCGCGTTGAGCGAGTTCGCACGGCGCAAGTTCATCGCGGGCGGATTGCCACAGGAGAAGCTATTCGTCCGCCCCAACTACCTGGCGGACGATCCCGGCGTGGGTGGGCACCGCGGCGGCTTCGCGCTCTTCGTGGGCCGCCTCTCGGCGGAGAAGGGGGTCGGTACGCTGATGCGGGCGTGGGCGGAGCTGGACGGGCGGCTGCCGCTGAAGGTGGTGGGCAGTGGACCGCTGGAGGCGCTGGTGACGGCGGGGATCCCCGGCGTGGAGTGGCTGGGCCCGCGTCCGCGCGGCGAGGTGCTGCGGCTGATGCGGGATGCCGCGCTGCTGGTCTTCCCCTCCGAGTGCTACGAGAACTTTCCGCTGGCGCTGGTGGAGGCCTTCGCCACCGGCCTCCCCGTCCTGGCCGCCGGCCGCGGCGCCGCCGGCGAGCTGGTCCGCGCCCACGCCGCCGGCCTCACCTTTCCGCGCGGGGAGGCGGACACGCTGGCCTCGCTGGCCGAGAGCCTGCTCGATGCCGACACCACCC
>DASTNU010000350.1:0-4836 GCA_035720605.1 Longimicrobium sp.
GCTCGTTCCTCGCGGAGAGGGGGAGAACGGCATGCGAACAGCGTCGCGCTTCGCGCGGACCCCTCACCCCCGGCCCCTCTCCCGCAAACTGCGCGGGAGAGGGGAGAATTCGATCGCGCTCCGGCACCTTCGTCACGCGTCACCTTCCCCCACGCAGTTTGTGGGGGAAGGGCCGGGGATGGGGGGCGCCCGCCCCTCGCGCCGGACCATCCGCAGCGCTCCGAACCTCCATCCACCACCCCTCCCCCGAAGTTGGGGGAGGGGTCGCCGCCGAGCCGCGAGGAACGAGCGGCGCAGGTCGGCGGGGGAGAGGGCCCCCGCGAGCGCAGTGAGAATCCAAGCCCTCTTCCTCACCACTTTCGGTGATGCAACCGATCGGGCCGCCCACGACACTCAGGGCATCTCTCCCGATCGATCCCCACCCTGGAGCAGGTCATGTCTCTTCCCTCGTCCCCGCGTATCGTCTGCCTGATCCTGCTGCTCGCCGGCATCTCCACCAGTCGTGCGGCGGCGCAGCCGGAGCCGCCCGCGCAGACCTCGCCCGCACGGCGGCTCACGGACGCGCAGGTCGCGCGCGAGGCGGACCGCATCGCCCGGGCGTACGCGGCGCTGGGACGGTTCAGCGGGAGCGTGCTGGTGGCGCGCGAGGGGCGCGAGGTGTTCGCCCGGGGCTACGGGCTCGCGAACCGGGCGAGCGGCGAGGCGGCGACGCCGGACACGCGCTTCGACATCGGCTCGCTGGGCAAGCAGTTCACGGCGGCGGCCATCCTGCGCCTGGAGAGCGAGGGCCGGCTGTCGGTGAACGACCCCGTGTCGCGCCATCTCCCGGAGTACCCGCGCCCCGCGGGCGACCAGATCACCCTCCATCACCTGCTGACCCACACCTCCGGGCTTCCCAGCCTGGGCCGCCGCGGCCAGCTGGAGCACGTGAAGGAGGACTGCACGCCGCGGACGCTGGAGGAGCTGATCGCCTATTCCAGCGCTCTGCCACTCGATTTCGCGCCGGGGAGCGAGCACCGCTACAGCAACTCCGGATACGCGCTGCTCGCCGCGGTGGTGGAGCGCGTGGCGGGGATGCCGTTCGACGAGTACCTGCGCACGGCCCTCTTTCAGCCCGCGGGGATGCAGGCTACGGGACGCCCCCTTCCCGGCGAGGCACCGGCCGGCCTGGCGGTGGGCTACACCGGGTACGAGCCGCGGATCGAGCCGCGCGGATGCGTGCACATGAGCTGGCACGCCGGCGCGGGCGGGGTGCACTCCACCGCGCGCGACCTGCTGCGCTGGGACCAGGCACTCGCCGCGGGCCGCATCCTCCCCGCGGAGCAGCTGGCGAAGTTCTACCAGCCGCACGTCCAGACGGGGCGGGCGGGGCGCGCCTACGCGTACGGCTGGAACCGCTTCGAGGTGCACCGCCGTCCGGTCGTCCACCACAACGGCGGCACGGAGGGCTTCATCGCCGAGTTCATGCGCTTTCCCGACGACGGTCTGCTGGTGATCGTGCTCGCCAACTACCTCCCCGACCTGTCGGTGAACGTGCCGATCCGCATCGTCCGCGCGGCGAGCGCGGCGGTGTTCGGCGAGGCGTACGAGGTGCCGCCGCTCCCCGTCGCCGTTCCCGCGGCCGAGCTGGCGCGCCTCGCCGGGCGGTACGAGGCGGCGCCCGGGTACGTGGTGCGGGTGGATACGGCCGGCGGCCGGCTGTGGGCGGAGGCGCTGGGCGGCCAGTCGTGGTCGCTCGCCACGATCGGCGCGCAGCGGACGCTGAACCCGCACTCGGACACGGTGATGCGGGGGATGCGGATCATCCGCGCGTTCGTGGAGGGCGACGTGCCCACGCTGCGCGCCGCGCTCGCCCCCGCGCGCCGGGCCGAGGTCTCCGACTCGTCGCTCCTCTTCCTGAAGCGGCTGATCGAGACCGATCCACGCTTCGGTCCGGTGCGGACGATCTCGCCGCTGCGGGTGATCGAGGAGCGCACGGGGCCGTTCGTGGACGCCCGCATCACCTTTGCGCACGGCGAATGGTTCCTGCGCGCGGAGCTCGACCCCGAGAACCGGCTGATGGGCTGGTACTACGGCAGCACCCTGCCCGCGCGCGTGGAGCTGGTGCCGCTGGGCGGCGCCGAGTTCTTCGCCGACGGCTTTCGCTGGGAGGAGCCGGACCTGCGCATCCGCTTCACCCTGCGCGGCGGGGAGCCGGCGGAGATGGTGATCGACGACGACGACGGCCCCATCACCGCATCGCGCCAGCCGTAGCCCGCCCCCGGCCTCGCCTGGGCTCGTCCACCCCCTCCCGCAAACGGCGCGGGAGGGGGTGTATACTTCTCCCCTCCATTCACCCGTTCACCGAATCACCCTGGTCACCCCATCACCCTGTCACCTTGTCACCCTGGCACCTTGTCACCTTGTCACCCGTTCACCCGCTCACCCGTCCCCCCGCACTTTCGCACTGCCGCCCGGCGGCCTAGTTTCGCGCCACCATGGCGACCCTCGACCGGCACCGCATCCGCTTCACCATCCACTACGACGGGCGCAGCTTTCACGGCTGGCAGGTGCAGCCGGACCAGCGCACCGTGCAGGGGGAGCTGGAGCGCGTGCTGGCGAAGCTCACCAACAGCCCGGCGGCGGTCATCGGCTCGGGGCGCACGGACCGCGGCGTGCACGCCACCGGCCAGGTGGCCGCGGCGGACGTCCCCGGCCGCTGGACGGCGCAGGCGCTGCGGCGGGCGATGAACGCGCTGCTGCCGGAGGACGTGTGGATCGCCGACGCGGAGCTGGCGGCGCCGTTCTTCCATCCCCGCTACGACGCCACCTCGCGGTCGTACACCTACCGCCTGGGGCTGGCCACGGAGGCGGATTCGCCGTTTCGCGCGCCGTGGTGCTGGCCGCTCTCGCGCCCGGTGGACCTGCTGGCGATGGAGCGCGCCACGGAGATGATCGTGGGCGACCACACGTTCCGGGCGTTCGCCAAGGCGGGGCAGGAAGAGCGCGGCGACCGCTGCACGGTGACGGAGGCGCGCTGGGCGCCGTGGGAGGGGATCGGGCTGGAGTTCCACGTCACCGCCAACCGGTTCCTGCACCACATGGTGCGCTACCTGGTGGGCACGCTGGTGGACATCGGCCTGGGCCAGCGCCCGCCGGAGGTGATGGAGGCGCTGCTGGCGGAGGGCTCGGAGGAGGAGACCTCGCCACCCGCCCCCGCGGAGGGCCTCTTCCTCACCGCCGTCGCCTATCCCGTGGACGCTGGGATGAAGCCGCCGCGCAGGCGGGGACCGCAGCTGGTGCCGTAGGGGCTCGTGCAGGGAGATGGGTTCTCCCCTCTCCCGCACACTCGCGGACCGTGTGCGGGCGCGAACGGTGACGTGCGGGAGAGGGGTCGGGGGTGAGGGCCCCACGCGGAGCCGGCGACCCGATGGGCTGGGGGCCTGCGCAGGCGGATGACAGTCTCAGAACGGACACAATGGCCATCGATCGCTATTCCAACCCGCTGACGGAGCGGTACGCCTCGGCGGAGATGTCGTACGTCTTCTCGCCGAAGTTCAAGTTCGGCACGTGGCGGCGGCTGTGGCTGGCGCTGGCGGAGGCGGAGCGCGAGCTGGGGCTCCCTATCCCCGACGAAGCCGTCGCCGCCATCCGCGACCACCTGGACGACTTCGACCTGAAGCGCGCAGCGGAGCTGGAGCGCCAGCTTCGGCACGACGTGATGGCGCACGTGCACCACCTGGGCGAGCAGGCCCCCGAGGCGCGCGCCATCATCCACCTGGGCGCCACCAGCGCCTACGTGGGCGACAACACCGACCTCATCCAGCACCGCGAGGCGCTGCGCCTGGTCGCGCGGAAGATCGTGGCCGTCGTCGCCGAGCTGGCGGAGTTCGCGCGCACGCACCGCGATCTGCCGACGCTGGGCTTCACGCACTTCCAGCCCGCGCAGCCGACGACGGTCGGCAAGCGGGCGACGCTGTGGATCCAGGACCTGCTGCTGGACCTGGAGGAGGTGGAGTTCCGCATCCAGTCGCTCCGCTTCCACGGCTCCCGCGGGACCACGGGGACGCAGGCCAGCTTCATGGACCTCTTCGACGGCGACGGCGAAAAGGTGGAGCGGCTGACGCGGCTGATCGCGCGGAAGATGGGGTTCGCGCACGTCTACGGCGTCGGCGGGCAGACGTACCCGCGCAAGGTGGACTACGCGTGCCTCGCGACGCTGGCCGGGGTCGCGCAGTCCGCCTCCAAGTTCGCCAACGACGTGCGCCTCCTCTCGCACCTCAAGGAGGTCGAGGAGCCGTTCGAGGAGCAGCAGATCGGCTCGTCGGCCATGCCGTACAAGCGCAACCCGATGCGCAGCGAGCGGATCGGCGCCCTGTCGCGGCACGCCATCGCGCTGGTGATCGACCCCGCCTTCACCGCCGCGTCGCAGTGGTTCGAGCGCACGCTGGACGACAGCGCCAACAAGCGCATCGCCGTCCCCGAGGCATACCTGACCGTCGACGCGGTGCTGCTGCTGATGCACAACGTGGCGTCGGGGATGGTCGTCTACCCGGAGATGATCCGGCGGCGGCTGATGGAGGAGCTGCCCTTCATGGCCACCGAGAACCTGATGATGCGCGCCGTGAAGCGCGGCGGCGACCGCCAGGAGCTGCACGAGCGGGTGCGCGTGCACTCGGTGGCCGCCGGCCGCGAGGTGAAGATGCACGGCCGCCCCAACGACCTGCTGGACAGCATCGCCGCCGACCCGGCGTTCGGCGCCACCCGCGCGGAGCTGGAGGACGACCTGCGCCCCGAGCTGTACGTGGGCCGCGCCCCCGAGCAGGTGGACGAGTTCCTGGCCGAGTGGGTACGGCC
>DASTNU010000351.1:0-2879 GCA_035720605.1 Longimicrobium sp.
CTCTCGCCTCGCGCGGACAGCGTGTTCCTGGAGAGCGGGCGCTACGGCGGCGCGGACCTGTACCTGCTGGGGATGGATTCGCTCCGCGCCACGCGCCTGACCCGGACGCCGGAGGCCAACGAGTTCTCCGTGGCGTGGAGCGGCGACGGGCGCACGCGGATGTGGGTCGTGGGGCGCAACGGGATGGACACGGTGATGGCGCAGACGGACGGCGCCGCGCCGCGCGCCGTCTACGCCAGCCCGTACGGGCAGAAGCAGCTCTCCATCGACCCCGCCGGCCGCTTCGCCGTGGTGGCGGACGGGCGGCGGCTGCACCGCATCGACCTGGGCGGCGGGCCGGCGGCGCCCATCCCCTTCCGCGCCGCGCTCCCCCTCCCCGCGCAGGCGCCCGGCGACCTGGCCATCGTCAACGCGCGCGTGTGGACCGGCGTGGACGACCGGGTGATGGAGGACGCCACGGTGGAGGTGCGCGGCGGCCGCATCACCCGCGTGCACCGCGGAGACCCGGAGCCCGGGCTCCCCGTGCTGGACGCGGACGGCAGGACGCTCATCCCGGGGCTGGTGGACAACCACGCGCACTACTGGTTCCCCTTCCAGGGCGAGCGGCTGCTGGAGCGCGGCATCACCTCCGTGCGCGATCCGGGGGCGCCGGTCAGCAGCAGCATGAGCTTCAAGGACGCCAACCGGCTGGGCGTGGTGCCGGGGCCCACGATCTACACCGCCGGGCCGCTGATCGACGCCCCCGAGGGGTACCACCCCATGGTGGACGTGGCGATCGCGGATCCCGCCGCGGCGCCCGCGCTGGTGCAGGCGCTCAAGGAGCAGGGGGTGGACCTGCTGAAGCTCTACTTCCTGCTCGATCCGGACGTGGCGCGCGCCGTCCTGGCCGAGGCGGACCGCCAGGGGCTGCCGGTGACGGGGCACATCGGCGTGCGCACCAGCCTGCGCGAGGCGGCGGAGGCGGGGATCGACGGGTTCAGCCACGTCCGCGTCTGGCGCGACGTGCTGCCGCCGGAGATGCAGCCGCAGGGAGAGAACGAGACGCTGGACCGCGAGAAGGCGCCCCTGGCGCGGATGCAGGCGGACTGGTCGCGGATCGATCCCGACGGCCCCGAGCTGGGCGAGCTGCTGCGGCTGATGGCGGCGCGCGGCGTGGCGCTGGACCCCACGCTGGTGGTGCACCGCGTGGGCGACCGCGACCGCGGGCGCTTCGGCCTGGAGGACTTCGGCACGGCGTCGGAGGGGTACCGGCGGATGGCGCGCTTCGTCCGGCGGGCGCACGAGAGCGGGGTGATGCTGCTGGCGGGAACGGACGGCGCCAGCCTGAACGACGAGATGGAGGCCTACGTCGACGCCGGCGTGCCCGTCATCGAAGTGCTGCGCGCGGCCACCGTGAACGGCGCGCGCTGGCTGGGAAAGGAGGACGAGTTCGGCACCATCCAGCCCGGCCGCCGCGCCGACCTGCTGCTGGTGGACGGCGACCCGCTGCAGGACATCCGCGACGCGCGCAACGTCAGCGCCGTGATCAAAGAAGGCCGCATCGTCGTCCGCAAGTAAGTCCCGGAAACGACGGAGGCGGTTGCCGACCTCTCCTCGTGGAATTGTCTTCCTGAGGGAGGCGCCGCACGCAACCTTCCGTCTGCGCATCGTCTGGGCGCCGACCCTCGTCTGGGCGCCGACTGAAGGATCTTCTCAGCCGTACCGGGGGGCTGGCTTCCAGGCATGAATCCAGCCCCTCGGTCATGCCGGCAGGATCCTTCGGTCGCGCGCAAGCTGCGGTGTGACTGCAAGATCCCTGTGGCGCTCCCTCAGGAAGACGACGGTCACTCCAGGGCGTCTTCCCGAGCGACCCATCCGCGCCCAGCCGGCGCTCAGAACCAGGGCTCGTCGGCGGTGGGGCCGTAGATGGAGGGGACGGAGCCGCCCGCCATCCGCAGGTAGACGGAGAACTGGCCGCGGTGGTGGATCTGGTCGTGGAGCAGGAACCAGAGGAACTCCAGCCGCGGAATGTCTCCCAGCTGCCTGGGGCCGACGAAGAACTGCACCGTACCGTGCATGTCCTCGTCGCTCATCCCGCGCACCAGCTCCACCACCTGCCGGTGCCCCTGCTCGAACGCGGCGATGATCTCGTCCATCGTCTCCGGCGGCGCGGGCGGGCCGGCGGGCGGGTTGGACCAGTCGAAGCCGGTGGTGAGGGCCTTCTGCCCCAGCCCCTGCTCCATCACGAACAGGAACGCCAGGTCGCGCGCCATCTTGCTCTTCGGATGCGGCTGCAGGTCCAGCCTGTCCGCCGGATAGGCGCGCAGCACGCGCACCGTGGTGGCGTGCTCGCGCTCGAACACCTGCAGGAACGTGTCGCGCGGATTCGCGTGCGTGGATGCTGCGGGGCCGGCGCTCGTCATCGGTCGGTCTCCTGTGCGCGATGTGGGCCTGCACGGACCACCAGATTGCGCCCGCCGGCCCGCCCCGGCAAGGGCCGTCGCGGGCCGTGCGATGTCGTGCTATCCTGTCCGCCGGTGACGATCCGCCCTTTCACCAGCCTGGACCCGACCGCATGCGCCCGCTGCTCGTTCTCGCGCTGCTGATGATCTCCCCCGCCCTGCCGGCGCAGACCATCGTCCTGCGCCCGGACCGCGTGTTCGACGGGGTGGAGGTGCACGAGGGATGGGCGGTGCTCGTCCGCGACTCGCTGATCGCCGCCGCCGGGCCGTCCGCGTCGCTGGACGCGCCGGCCGACGCGCGGGTGGTCGACCTCCCCGGGGCCACGCTGATCCCGGGGATGATCGAGGGCCACTCCCACCTGCTGCTGCACCCGTACGACGAGACCTCGTGGGACGACCAGGTGCTGCGCGAGTCGCAGGCGCTGCGCGTCGCACGCG
>DASTNU010000352.1:0-5241 GCA_035720605.1 Longimicrobium sp.
GAGACCGAAGACGCGGGTGCGCTCAGCCGCGGCATGCAAGCGCTGGCGGTTCGCTGCGCGCGGGCGATCAACCGGTGCGCGAAACGGCGGGGTCGAGTGTGGGCCCACCGCTACCACGTCCGGGCGCTGAACAGCCCGTCCGAGGTCCGCCTCCTTTCCGAGCACTTCGGCAACCCGCGCGCGCGGACGCTGGAGGGCTGGGTGGAGCTCGGTGGATACAAAGCGCTGCGCAAGGCGCTGGGGATGGACCGCGCGCAGATCGTCGACGTCGTGAAGGCCTCCGGGCTGCGCGGCCGCGGGGGCGCCGGCTTTCCCACGGGGATGAAGTGGAGCTTCATGCCCAAAAAGGAAGCCGGCAAGCCGCACTTCCTGGTCTGCAACGCCGACGAGAGCGAGCCGGGCACCTTCAAGGACCGCGAGCTCATGCGGTGGACGCCGCACGCGCTCATCGAGGGGTGCCTGGTGGGCGCGTACGCCATCAACGCCGAGCACGCCTACATCTACGTGCGCGGCGAGTTCTTCGAGGCGGCGCAGATCATGGCGCGGGCCATCGAGGAGGCGTACGCGGCGGGGTACATCGGCAGGAACATCTTCGGCAGCGGGATCGACCTCGACGTCACCCTGCACATCGGCGCGGGGGCGTACATCTGCGGCGAGGAGACGGGGCTGCTCAACTCGCTGGAGGGGCGCCGCGGCGAGCCGCGGGTCAAGCCTCCCTACCCGGCCATCGCCGGCGCCTTCCGCTATCCCACGGCCGTCAACAACGTCGAGTCGCTCATCGCCGCCGCGCAGATCGTGGAGAACGGCGCGGAGTGGTACCGGCAGTGGGGGACGGAGAAGTCCACCGGCACCAAGCTCTTCTGCGTCAGCGGCCACGTGAAGCTGCCGGGGAACTACGAGGTGCCGCTGGGCTTCAACTTCAAGGAGTTCATCTACGACGTCTGCGGCGGCACCCCGTCGGGCAAGGCCGTCAAGGCGGTGATCCCCGGCGGCAGCTCGGTGCCCATCCTGACGGCGGACGAGCTGGACATCGGGATGGACTACGAGGCGATGGCGGCCGCGGGGACCATGCTGGGGTGCGGCAGCGTGATCGTGATGGACGAGGGAACCAACGTCGTCAAGCAGGTGCGGCGGATGGTGGACTTCTACAGCCACGAGAGCTGCGGGCAGTGCACGCCCTGCCGCGAGGGCACCACCTGGAGCGCCAAGATCCTGCGGCGCATCGAGATGGGCCGCGGCACCCCCGACGACCTGGAGACGCTGCTGGACATCAGCGACAAGATGACGGGAAAGACGATCTGCGTGCTGAGCGACGCGGCGGCGGCGCCCATCGTCAGCAGCATCCAGAAGTTCCGCGGCGACTACCTGGCCCTGATGGAGGCCGGGGACTTCGCCATGGCCGGCGCGCGCTGAGCGCGGCCGGGACGCATCACGGAAAGCAGCGGCCATGGCCGACGAAACGACTGCGGCAGAGACGGTCTCCGTCACCATCGACGGGATGACGCTGGCGGTGCCCAAGGGCACCCGCCTGCTGGACGCCTGCGCCCAGGCGGGCGTGGACGTTCCGCACTACTGCTACCACCCCGGCCTTTCCGCCCCCGCCCAATGCCGCATGTGCCTGGTGGAGGTGGAGAAGTCGCCGAAGCTGGTCCCCGCGTGCGTGGGGACGGTGGCGGACGGGATGGTGGTGTACACCGAGAGCGAGAACGCCCTGCAGGCCCGCGAGGGGGTGCTGGAGTTCTACCTGGTGAACCACCCCCTGGACTGCCCCGTCTGCGACCAGTCCGGCGAGTGCAAGCTGCAGGACTACGTCAGCGCCGAGGGCCCCGCCATGGGCCGGTCCAAGGAGCCCAAGCGCGTGCTGGGCCGCGACGACTTCGGCGGCGACGTGCTGTTCTACGCGGACCGCTGCGTGATGTGCACACGGTGCGTGCGCTTCATGCGCGAGGTGGCGCAGGACGAGCGTCTGGCGGTGGTGCAGCGGGGAAGCCGCAACGTCATCGACACCTTCTTCGACGACGGGCTCACCGGCAGCCTGTGGGCCGACAACATCGTCGACATCTGCCCGGTCGGCGCGCTGGTCAGCAAGGACTTCCTGCACAAGGCCCGCGCCTGGGACCTGGACCGCACCCCGTCCATCTGCCCCAACTGCACCCAGGGGTGCAACGTGCGGCTGGAGACGCGCGACAACCAGGTGATGCGCATCAAGCCGCGCCCCAATCCGGAGGTGAACAGCCACTGGATGTGCGACTTCGGGCGGCTGAACTACGCGTGGATCAACCGCGTGGACCGGGTGGAGGCGCCGCTGGTGCGCGACGCGTCCGGCAAGCTGGTGCCCATGTCCTGGTCCGACGCGCTGCTGCGGCTGGCGGACGCCCTGCGCGGCCACGCCGGGGGCGCGGCGGCGGTGGTCTCGCCCTTCGCGGCGAACGAGGACCTGGGCGCGCTGCGCCGGGTGATGGACGCGGTGGGCGGCGGCGCGGGCGTGTTCCGCTGCGAGCGGGGCGAAGAGGTGCCGCTTCCCGGCTTCCCCACGCTGGCGCTGCGGCAGGACCGCGCGGCCAACGTGATGGGCGCCACCCTCTTCGGCTTCGACCGGACGGGCGGGGCGGACGGCAAGGGCGGGCTGGAGGCGATCGCGGGGTACACGGGCGTCCTCTTCGTGCTGGGCGACGAGCTGGCCGACGTGCCGGCGGACTTCGGCGCGAACGCGTCGCTCTTCGTCTACGTCGGCCAGCAGCTGGCCCCCGCGGCGCGCAACGCCCACTTCGTCCTCCCGGCGACGACGTTCGCGGAGATGGAGGGGACGTTCACCAACGTGCAGCGCCGGGTGCAGCGCTTCTGGCCCGCGCTGCGCGCGCCGGGGATGTCGCGCCCCGCGTGGCAGATCCTGGGCGTGCTGCTGGCCGGCATCGCCGAGGCGGGCGCGCCGGGGACGGCGGCCGACGCCTTCGCGGGGCTCGCCGCCGTGCGGCCGGAGTTCGGGATGCTGGCCTGGGCGGAGCTGGGCGCGGAGGGCGCCGAGCTGCCGGAGGCGGTGGGGGAGAGAGAAGTACCAAGTTCCTAGTACCAAGTGCCAAGTACGCGCACTTGGCACTTGTCACTTCGTCCTTGGCACTAGGCACTTGGCACTAGGCACTTGAACCTGGGCACTTTCGGATGCAGCAAGCGGCAACTGGCACCACGACCACCGAGAACCTGATCGAGCTGGGGGGCACGCCGTTCGTGGTGTTCTCCGCCATCAAGGTGCTGGCGGTCTTTACGGTGGTGATGGTGGTGGTGGCGCTCCTGACGCTGATGGAGCGCAAGATCAGCGCGTGGATGCAGGACCGCCTGGGCCCCAACCGCGTGGGCCCCGGCGGCATCGCACAGCCGCTGGCGGACGGGATCAAGAACATCCTCAAGGAGGAGACCAACCCGGCGGAGGCCAACCGGGTGTTCTTTACCCTGGCCCCCATGCTCTCCATCATCCCGGCGCTCATCACCTTCGCCGTCATCCCCTTCGCCGCGCCGTTCCCCACGCGGTGGGGGGTGGTGCCCATGATGGTGGCGGACCTCCCCATCGGCGTGCTCTTCCTGCTGGCGTTCAGCTCGCTGGGGGTGTTCGGCATCGTGATCGCCGGGTGGGCCAGCAGCAACAAGTACGCGCTGCTGGGCGGCCTGCGCGCCGGCGCGCAGATGATCAGCTACGAGATCTCGCTGGGGCTGTCGCTGATGTCCGTCTTCTTCCTCGTCGGCAACGTGGGGCTGGACGAGGTGGTGTGGACGCAGCAGCGGATGAACCTGTGGTTCGCCCTGCCGCTGGCGCTCTCGTTCTTCTTCTTCTGGATCAGCTCGTTCGCCGAGACCAACCGCCTTCCCTTCGACCTTCCCGAGGCCGAATCGGAGCTGGTGACCGGCTACCACACCGAGTACAGCGCGATGAAGTTCAGCATGTTCTTCATCGCCGAGTACGCGCACGTGCTCACGGTGAGCGCGCTGATGGCCACGCTGTTCCTGGGCGGGTGGGACATCCCCGGCTGGGGCGGCGACGACATGCTGGGCTTCGTGGACGGAGAGTGGGTGGGCGCCACGCCGCGCAAGTGGATCACGGTGCTCACCTTCGGCGCGTTCGCCGTCAAGACCTTCGTCTTCATCCTGATCTTCATGCTGGTGCGCTGGACCGTGCCGCGGTTCCGCTACGACCAGGTGATGGACCTGGGATGGAAGATCATGCTCCCCGCCGCCCTGGCCGCCGTGGTGGTGACCGGCGCCACGGTGCTGGCGCTGGACGACCTGGGGGTGGCGATGGACCGGCTGTACTGGGGCTTCGTGCCGCTGTACGGGCTGGTGCTCACCGTGGTGAACGTGGCCATGCTGCTGGTGGTGCTGTGGGTGATGGACCGCGGCCACACGCTGGCCGGGTCCGGATCGATGGAGGAGAAGCGCGCCGCCGCCCGCGAGCGCGCCCGGCGCCGCGCCGAGCAGATGCGGATTGCCCTGACGACTCCCCGAGCGGGGGCGAGGTAAGCGGACATGGCGGCCAAGGTCGTGGTGATGAAGCGCCCGGTGCGGAAGTCGTCGTACATCCGGGCTTCGCTCAAGGGGATGGCGCTCACCTTCAGGCACATGGTGAAGGCCGCGGGCGACCGCAGCGAGGTGACCATCCAGTACCCCGAGCAGAAGAAGCAGCTCAGCCCGCGGTGGCGGGGGACGCACGTGATGGAGACGCACGAGGACGGGCGTCCCAAGTGCGTGGCGTGCGGCCTGTGCCCCACCATCTGCCCGGCCAACTGCATCAAGCTGGTGCCCGGCGAGGACGACCAGGGGAACCGCTACCCCATCGTCTACGAGATCGACGAGTTCCGCTGCATCTTCTGCGGGATGTGCCAGGAGGTGTGCCCGGTGGAGGCCATCCACGTGGGGACGCACTACGAGAACGCCGAGTACAGCCGCAACGACTTCGTCTACGACCTGGACCGACTGATGAAGCAGCCCCATCCGTCCACCCTGCTCTGGGATCCGGCCGATCCGGCGGGGGAGTGACGGGGTGAAGGGGTGACGGGGTGAGGGGGTGAGTGCGACTACGGCGGGCTTCACCCCCGGGGGCCCTCACCCGCGGCCTTAGAGCCGCACCCTCTCCCGCAAACTGCGCGGGAGAGGGGGAAACGGCGGGAACGCGCGGACGGGACGTCCGCGCAGCAGCGCGCAGTCGTCGCGGCGATCTCGGTCGCCGGGGCCGGGGAACGGCGAGAACGCGTG
>DASTNU010000353.1:0-3955 GCA_035720605.1 Longimicrobium sp.
TGCGTGAGTGCGTGAGTGCGTGAGTGCGTGAGTGCGTGAGTGCGTGAGTGCGTGAGTGGGGCCCGGCGGCAACGCCGGGCCCTTCGCGTTTCGGCAAGTCCGGGCGACTGCAACTGCGAACGGCGTCGCGCCGCGCGCGGGGCCCTCACCCCCGGCCCCTCTCCCGCAAACTGCGCGGGAGAGGGGAGATGGATCGACGCAGACCCCTGTCATTCCGGGGCATCGACTGTTCGAGCCTGGGCGCCCTCTGTCACGCGCCGTGATCCGTCCCGCGCGAGTCCGCGCAGGCGGACTTCGTGACGTTCCAGCAGCGGTTTCAATTCAACCGCCGGGCGCGGAGGCGGGACGCGCGCGGACCCCTCACCCCCGGCCCCTCTCCGCAAACTGCGCGGGAGAGGGGAGAACCCCACTCCACACAACACGTTGTCATCCTGAGCGCCATCATCCCCCTTGACTTCCTCTCCCTCCTCGATTATTTAGACATGTGTCTAATAGATGATCGTCTAATAGACGGTCATCGAAATGTCGGTTGCGCCTCCACGGAGCCGGATGCTGGACGAAACCCTGCGCGCGTTGGGAGATCCCACGCGGCGCGAGATCCTGAGGGTGCTGCGCCTGGGCGACCTGACCGCGGGCGAGATCGCGGGGCGGTTCCCCATGACGGCCGCGTCCGTCTCGCACCACCTGTCCGTGCTCAAGGAGGCGGGGCTGGTGCGGTCGGAGCGCAACGGGCGCAACCTGGTCTACTCGCTGGAGACCACCGTCTTTCAAGACTTCCTTCAGCAGATGCTGGAGCTCTTCGGCAAGGGAGAAGAACGATGAAAAGCCGCTGGCTGGCACCGGTCCTCACGGCCGCCATGTGGATCTTCGCGCTGGCCGTCTATCCCGCGCTTCCGCAGCGCATGGCTTCGCACTGGAACGTGCGGGGCGAGGTGGACGGGTGGATGGAGAAGCCGTGGGGCGCGGTGATGATGCCGCTGATGGCCACGGGGATGCTCGCCCTGCTCTGGCTGCTGCGCCGCATCGATCCGCGCGCCCGCAACATCGAGCGGTTCCGCGAGGAGTGGTTCCTCCTGATCAACCTGATCTTCCTCCTCTTCGCCGTGCTGGAGGTGGTGATGCTGGGGCACGCGCTGGGGTGGCCGGTGAGCGTGGACACCGTCGTCCCCGTGGCGATCGGGCTGCTGCTGGTGGGGGTCGGCAACTACCTGCCGCGCATCCGCAGCAACTGGTTCATGGGCATCCGCACCCCGTGGACGCTGGACAACGAGCGCGTCTGGCGCGCCACCCACCGCGTCGGAGGCCGCACCTTCGTCGCCGCGGGGATCGTGATGATGCTCTCGGCGCTCCTGCCTCCCGACGCCCGCACCGTGGCGATGATCGCCGTCGGCGTGCTGGGCGCGGGGGTGCCGCTGGTCTACTCGTACGTCGCCTACCGCCGCGACGCCGCCGGACGCCCGCTGTAAAAGGATGGAGGACACGATGGATCGATCGAGACGGAACCTTGCGCGGGCAATCCGCGGAGCGTGGGTGGGATGCGCCTTGCTCGCCGCGCCCCTGGCCGCCCAGCCGGAGCCCGGCCACGCCGCAGACGTGATGGAGGGATGGCTGGCGCAGATGGACTTCGGCCCGGACGGGAGCTGGGAGCTGCTCGCGCCGGAGATTCAGCAACAAATCACGCGCGAAGCGTGGGGGGCGCAGATCCAGCAGGCGCGCGAGCCGTACGGCAGGGTGACGTCGCGCAGGCTTGAGGACGCCGAGACGGTGGCGCGGCCGGCGGGCGCGCCGCCAGGCACTTACGTGCGGGTGCGCTTCACCACGCGGTTCGCGGGCGGTGCCTCGGCCTCGGAGACGGTGTTCGCGATGCACGACGGCGCCCGGTGGAGGGCCGCCGGCTACTTCATCACCCAGAGCGGGCCGGCGGGGCCGGACTACTCCGCCCCCGCGGACGCGCCCTACACCGCGGCCGACGTCACCGTCCCCACCCCCGCGGGGCACACGCTGGCGGGGACGCTTACCGTGCCGAAGGGCGCATCCAACCGCGTCCCCGCGGTGGTGCTGATCTCCGGCTCCGGGCTGCAGGACCGCGACTCGGGCATCCCGGGGATCGCCGGCTACCGCTTCTTCCGGCAGATCGCGGATGCGCTGGGCCGCCGCGGCATCGCCGTGCTGCGCCTGGACGACCGCGGCTGGGGCGCCTCCGGCGGCGACCCCTCCACCGCGACCACGATGGACCTGGCGGACGACACGCGCGCGGCGGTGGCGTGGCTGCGGGCCCGCGGAGAGATCGATCCTGCGCGCGTCGGCCTGGTGGGGCACAGCGAGGGCGGCATCATCGCGCCGATGGTGGCCGCGGAGGACGCGCAGATCGCGGCGGTGGCGCTGCTGGCGGGACAGGGATGGACCGGCCGCCGCACCAGCGACTACCAGCTGCACCGCGCCTGGAGCGCGATGGGGCTGTCGCAGGCGGAGATGGACTCCATGGCGGCCACCAACGATCCGATCCGCGAGCAACAGGCGGCGCACATCCCCTGGCTGCAGTGGTGGATGGACTTCGATCCCGCGCCCACGCTGCGCCGGGTGCGCGCCCCCGCGCTGGTGCTGCAGGGCGCGACGGACTGGCAGGTGGCGCCCGAGCAGGCGGCGGACATCGCCACCGCGCTGCGGGAGGGCGCTAACCGGGACGTGACGCTGCGCGTCTTTCCCGGCCTCAACCACCTCTTCGTCCCCGACTCCGGCGGCGAGGTATCCCCGAGCGCCTACGCCCGGCTGCCGTCGAAGGAGGTGCCGGCGGAAGTACTGGGCGCGCTGGCGGACTGGCTGGTGGAACGCCTGCGCGCCCGCTGAAACCAAGGTCCTGGAAGAGAATGCCTCACGCAGAGTCAGCAGAGGAAGCAGAGTCGTCGTCCTGCACAGACCAAACTCTGCTCACTCTGCTGACTCTGCGTGAGGTTCTTCCTTTTCTCGGATCTGGCATGAGCACGAGGCCGGGCGGAGCAGCACGAAACCGCCCCCGCGTCGCGAGCCGGTGCGGGGGCGGACTTGCGCCGGGATGGGGCCGGATCAGCTCGACGGCCCGGCCTCGTGCACCTGTCCGCGCACCTGCCCGCCGGGGATGGCGAGGGTGTGCGTGTTCACGTACGCGCCGCCGGACCGCATCGCCGCCACCAGCTCCGTCATCGTCCCCCCGAACCCGATGGCGGGCCGCGGGATGAGGTTCGCTTGGACGATGGTTCCCTCGGCCAGGATGCCGTTGGTGGTGATCCCCGCCGCGTTGAAGCCGTACAGGAAGACGACGACGGGCCCGTTCACCCCCGGCTGCGCCAGGTGGATGTGCGCCTGCGTGACGCCTTCGATGTTGGCCACGACGAGCCGGTAGCGCAGCTCCGTGCCGTCCTCGCTCAACCAGAAGGTGGCGTGGCCGCGGGACTTCGTCG
This sequence comes from Longimicrobium sp., assembly GCA_035720605.1. Lineage (GTDB taxonomy): Bacteria > Gemmatimonadota > Gemmatimonadetes > Longimicrobiales > Longimicrobiaceae > Longimicrobium. The sequence goes on from DASTNU010000353.1 coordinate 3,438, forward strand.
TGTTGGCGGGCACCTCCTCGCCGCCGGACTGCGCGGCCACGAAGTGGTGCGTTTCGCCGCGCGTCACCAGCACCTCGACGTCGATCCCCTGCGGTGCGGTGGAGGGCTCGCCGCACGCGAGCGCGAGGGTGCACGCGACGGCCGCGAACGGAATGGAATGGCGCATGGGGCGACCTCCGGAGAGAGGCGGAAGAATGATAAGGCGCCCGTCCCCGCAGCATTCCCGGTGCCCCGCCCCACCCGTTCCCTTCATCCTGCGCATGCCATTGCCACGGCGCCGCTTGCGGCATCTGCGCACCCTTCCCGCCGCACCACCGTCGCGTAGCACCCCGCCTCAATCCCTTGCATCTGTACCATAGCGAGACACCGGCGTCCTTCCCAGCTCGCCGAGGCTCGCCACGTCTCGCACAGAACGGCGTGGGAGAGGGAGACGGCAGGGATCTCGCTGCGCGGGGGCCCTCTCCCGCCCGGCCGTTTGCTCGTTCCTCGCAAAGGCGGGCGACCCCTCCCCCAACATC
>DASTNU010000354.1:0-2738 GCA_035720605.1 Longimicrobium sp.
ATACTGGTATTCCGCGTGTTGGCGGTAATGAGACAGCGGATTATCGTGGCATGTGCATCGCATTGGGCGTCCTCGTCCAGGCTTCTGGTCACTGTAATTCTGCCGCTGCACAACTCGGCTCCTGTCGGATCAGGCGACACACTTCAAAGTCAGGGATTGGATTTACATGCTCACAGAGCCCATTGATGCGCCCGAACGGGCGAGCAGTGAAACACCCGAACGCCCGGGCTGGGAACCTGGCTCCGCACCGCCCGCGTCGCGCCGCGTGACAGGCGAACGGCCGTGCGGCGGGTACATGATCGGCGGTGGCACGTTCGGCGGGTACACGCTCGGGAGCGGGAACTAATGCCTCGACGCGGGACGGGTGCGGAACCACCTGGCGCGCCTGAGCACCCCCGCGGAAAAAGCCCAGTCTCCAGCCTCGGATACGAACTGCTCGCGTACCTGCGCGACCTGGAGCGCGGGCGCGGGGGATACGAGCTATCAGGGGTGCGGGGCTGGGCAACTGCGGCGGAGATAGGGGAAGAGGTCGTCAAGCGGCGCCGGGAGCGTGGTACCTCGCGCTACGAGTTCGCCGGCGGTGCCGATGAACTGCGTGCTCTGGCGTCACGTCGCCTGCTCTCCCGCGTTGACGCGCGCGTACCCGGGGCGAGTGTGCCTGTCTGGCTCTACCGGATCAGGGATGCGGGAGCGCGGCGTGTGTCTGCCGCCGAGGGCGTGGAGCACCGCCAGCTGAAGCCACCACGCGACCGCCAGGACACACGAGTGTTCATCAAGCCGCACGTGCGCGCGGCGCTGGAGGCGCTGAGACACGCCGATCAGCATCGTGGCCGGCGTGAGTGGGTGCTGGGTGAGCCGGAATGGCGCACCAGCCGCGAGCTGACCTCGTGGCTGGAGAGGCGCCGTGGCGGCGGCAAGACGCCGCGCATCTTCTATTCGGATGATATGGCTGCCTGCGTACAGCTTGGTCTCGCTGAGCGCCGGGATGAGCCGAAGATCATCTACAGGGTGACGCCGCTCGGGCGCAGCGTGCGGCCGCTCATCTGGCGCGAGCCTGCCGTTTTCGCGTGACGCGATACGGTTGTCGCAGGTCGATGAGGGGCACCCGCTGACGTTGGCCTTGGTTTCGGGGCGGCAGGACGAGCGTCACGTCCCGCCACACGGTCGGCGGTGACGGCGACGGAATGTGCCCCTCATGCGTGGCGCGGGAATCGGACCGCTGGGATCCCCTCCGGTCGTTACCCGGATGAGCCTGTGGGGTTGGCGACCGTGTACAGCCGCCGCTCGTCCTCCTGACCAGGGCTGTACGCCGAACGCCGGGCTGGCGACGAGTTACGGCTCCGCGGGGGAGCGCGCCTCCGTGGTCGTCAGCAGCTGCTCGGAGACGACGTACCATTCGCCGTCGTCCTCGTCGCGCTTGAAGATGTACTCCTGCACGCCGCGTCCCCGCCGCCGGACGGTGCCGTCGGCGCCGAAGATCCACTCCTTGTCCACCAGCACCCGCGCGCGGTCCGCCTCCGTCCACTGCACCTGCACGCCGTGGATGCCGATGCGCCGGTCGTCGTACCGGCGCATGTCGCGGGTGCGGTCGCGGCGCACGCCGGCGCGGGGGAGGCGGCGCGAGTTGTAGTAGTCCACCCGGCTGGCGTAGTGGCCCACGTGGCGGCTGATGTCGCCCTCCACCCACGCCCTGTTCAGGTCGTGCACCGCCGCCGTGATCGCCGCCTCCGCCTCCGCGCGCCCTTCGGACCGGGCCACGGGCGGGTCCTCCGGCGGCGTGGCGGCGGGCGTCGTCCCGGTGGGCGAGGACGGAGGGGGCGGCGTGGCGGGCGCGGGCGCCGCGCTGGATGCGGCCGAGGCGGCGACCCCCTGCAGGCGCAGGAACTCGTCGTCCAGCGCGGCCATGCTCCCCGTGTCCAGCGCGATGGTCCGCGCGCTGTCGACAGGCGCCGCGGCGGACGAGGCGCCGCCGCGGCCCCGGGCGGCCCAGAGCGCGGCGGCCAGGAGGAGCAGCAGGGGAACGATCCAGACGACCGGCGTGCGCGGCAGGACGATCCGCCGCGCGGACGGCGTCGTCGCCGGCATCCCCGCCCGTGGCGGCGCCTCCGCCGGCGCCGGGGCGATGATCGGCACGCCGGCGGTGGCGCTCAGCAGCTCCGTCGCGTCCGCGTCCGGGACCGGCGCCGCCACGTGCAGCGCGGTGGCGTCGTCCTCCGCGCGCGCGTCCGCCAGCGCCTGCACGAACGCTTCCGCGTCGGGAAAGCGGTCCGCGGGGCGCGGGCGCAGGGCGCGCTGGACGACCTCGCGCACGTGCGGCGGCAGGGTGCGCCAGGCGTCCGTCACCGGGAGCGGCACGTCCTGCCCCGCGCGCACCAGCGCCCGCTCCCCTTCGCCGAACGGCCGCCGCCCCGCCAGCATCTCGTAGCCGATCAGCCCCAGCTGGTAGACGTCCGACGCCGCCGTCACCGGCTGGCCGGGATCGAGCTGCTCCGGCGAGGCGTACGCCGGCGAGTGCGGCAGGCTGCCGACGGTGGTGAGCGCCTGCTCCGGGTCGTCCTCCAGCGGCTTGGCGATGCCGAAGTCCAGGATCTTCACCCCGTCGATGCCGCCGTCGCCCAGCAGAAAGACGTTGGCGGGCTTCACGTCGCGGTGCACGATGCCCGCGCGGTGCCCCGCCGCCACCCCGCGCGCCGCCTCCGCCAGCACCCGCAGCGCCACCACGCGCGGCAGCGGCCCCG
>DASTNU010000355.1:0-5966 GCA_035720605.1 Longimicrobium sp.
CAGGTCGCCGCCCAGGTAGTACCGGAACCCGCCGAAGTCCACCAGGAACGCCAGGCTCTTTCCGTTGGAGTCGGCGTTCTCGCTGCAATTCACCGACTCCACCGGCTCGGGCATGGACATTGGCTCGTCGTCCTCGTCCTCCGGGTCGTCGATCATCAGGTTGATGGGCACCGCCGAGTGGAACGCCGTCTCCCCATCGGCTTGGAGCACCCACTTGTTGGCGGCGATGCAGAGGATCGTGGGCGCGCCGTCCGGTTGTACGACCCCGTTCCACAGGATCTCCTGGCCCACCAGCCAGTCGGGCGGCAGCACGGGCGCGCCGCCGTCCAGGTCGTTCGGGATCAGGAACTCCCCGTTCTGCGGCTTCCGGTAGCTGCGGTCGTCGTCCAGGCCCATGATGAAGAAGCTGTTCACCCGCTCCGTCACCCGGGTCAGCGTGTGGCGTCGGCGACCCTGCGCGTTTGCGATCGCGCGTACGTATCTCCTGTACGCTTCCTTGCCGTCCGCGTGCTGGGGCTCGTACTCGGTGTCGAACGCGGTGCGCCCCTGATCGTAGATGCGCGTGTGCTTGATGAGCCTGGTCCCCTCCTCCAGCATCTCGGTAAAGCCGCGGTAGTGGTCCCCGTCAAAGTGGGTGATGACGGCCACGTCCAGGCGGCTCACTTGCGCGCGGATGTAGGGGATGACCACATTGCTCGCCCCCCAGTCGCCGCCGTCGATGAGCGCGGAGCGGGTGCGGAGGAGGAGGTTGGGATCGGTTGCGTCCCACTCCTTTGCCAGGATGAGCGTCGAGTCGCCCTGGCCTATGCCCAGGTGGTGGATCTCCAGGCTCCACGGCATGGGGAAGTCTGTTTCGGTTGGTGGATGATGGAGATGGCTGGATTTCGCCGGCCGCTCAGGGCGACGGCGAAGGAAGGACGGCGGCGGCCAGCTCCGCGCGGTCGCCCGCGGCGTAGACCACCAGGATGCGACCGTCGGGCAGGCGCATGGCGTCCAGCGAGCGCACCACCCCCGGCGCCGCCGCGCCCGCGGCGCCAAAGCGCGGGGCCAGCGCGCCGTCCACCCGCGCGGCGGCCAGGCGCGCGACGGGGGCGCCGGCCCGCGGCGCGGCCACGTACGCCACGGCAAAGGCATCCGTGCCCAGCGGGACCACCGAGGCGGGGGCAGTGGAATCCGCGTCGAACACGATCGGCGCGCCCAGCGCCACCTCCTCTCCGCGCACCTCCCCCACCCGCGCCGTCCCCTGGTCGGCGGAGCCGTAGTCGCGAAAGGCGATGACGAAGCGGCCCGGGGAGAGCGCGGCGATCCGCACCTCCGCCGCGCCCTGGCTGAAGACCGTCTCCGGACCTAGCTGCACCGCGTCGCCGTCCACGCGCCCCGCACGCACCCGGGCCACGTCGTCCGCGACGTACGCCAGGACGAAGCGGTCGGCGGAGAGCGCGGCGGCCACGGGCGCCTCCATCGCGCGTCCGTCCCCCACCCGCAGCGGTTCCGCCACCTGGACCCCGTTCGCGCCCAGCCGCCCCGTGGCCACGCCCACGCGCGACCGGTCTCCCGTACCCGACACCCACGCCAGCAGCACGCGTCCGTCGCCCAGCGAGGCGGACGAGGTTCCGCGGACGGCGGACGGCTCGAAGGTCTGCTCCGCGCCGAAGCGCAGCACGTCGCCGGACGCGTCGCCGTCCACCACCTTTCCCGCCCCGGCGCTGCGGTACGCCACCGCAAAGCGGCCGGTGGAAACCAGCGCGGGGCTCATCATCCACGAATAGACGTTGGTCACCTGCACCGCGGGGCCAAAGTCCACCTCGCTCCCCGCCACCCGCCCGGTGGCGGCGGCGGGGCGGCTGATGTCGCCACGGTCCACCCAGCTCACCAGGAACCGACCGCCGTCCAGCGGCACCGTGCGCACCTCGTCCGCGTGCGTGGCCAGCACCGGGGTGCCGGGGAGCCGCCCCATCCGCACGACCGCGGAGGTGTACGCCTGCGCATACGCCACCACCACCCGCGTGGGCGTCAGGCGCAGCACCGTGGGCGCGGAGGGCCCCTCCTCGTCGAAGGTCGTCTGCTCGCCGAACGCCACCGACCCGTGGTCGTCCACGGCGGCCACGCGCAGGTAGCCGGTGGAGGGCTGACCGGGTGCGTAGCGCCCGCCGTAGCTGATGGCGGCCTCGCGGGGGGAGAGCGCGTGCACGCGCACCTCTCCCTCCACCGTGCCGGGGACGGAGAAGGTCGGAGAGAACTCGAGCGAATCGTCCGTCACCTGGCCCATGCGCACGCCGTACGGCTTGTCGTACAGGCTGTAGCCCAGCAGAAAGCGGCCGCCGCCCAACACCGCCAGCGCCGGCTGGCCGGGGTTGAGGTCGGGGACCACCGTCTCGCGGTCAAAGACGACGCGGCCGTCCACCACCTCCGCCACCAGCACCTTCATCTCCATGTCCCCCCGCCACTCGTTGAAGGCCACGAGGAAGCGGTCTCCGTCCACCGCCCCTGCCGCCGTCCCCGCGGTGGTGAAGGTCGACAGCCGGGTGCGCGGGCCGAAGCGAAACCCGTTGTCCACCACCGTTCCCGTCATCGCCCAGGCGACCACGGAGCCGCTCTCGCTGTCGGTGGCCTCGTATACGATGGCGAAGGCGTTGGGGCGAAGCTGCAGGATGCTGAGCTGTCGGGCGCTGTTGTTGTCGAACGTCGCCTGGCCCAGCACGGTGCTGGTGGTGCCGTCCGTCTCGAAGAGCACGGCCCGGCTCGCGTTGCCGTCGCCGCGCCACACCGCCACGAAGCGGCTGAACGAGACGGGCGCCACCGCCAGCGCGTGCACGTTGTCCGACGCGCCCAGCCGCACGGGCGCGGTGAAGGACGGCGTCTCGCCCCCCACGGCGCCCACGGAGGCCATCACCCACGCGCTCGGCTCGTCGTCCTGGCGGTTGGGCGCGGGCATGGTGAAGGCGGTGACCACACGGTCGGAAGCGACCGTGCTGGCCACCACTTGCGCGCCGCGGGAGATGGGGACGGGCGGACCCAACTGCAGGGTGGGCGTGGCGACCTGGCCCGCGAGCGTGGGGGCGCGGAGCGGCGCCAGCGCGCAGACCGCGGCCAGCGCCACGGCGAGCGTGCGGAAGGTGGGCATGGAACTCGGGGAAAACGGCGGAAAGTCGGAGGGAGGGGGCCGCGCGAAGACGCGGGGGGCGGCAAAACCAAAAGTACACCACACCGACGGATTCGCAACGTGCTCGATGTGTGAATTGAAGGGCCGGGGGCATTCCTCCCGGCTCTTCAAGCTATCCGCGACACGGACCGGGGTACCTGCAACCCCAGCCCGTGCGTGTTCACCAAGCCAAGTCTTCCCGCAGACGACTCATCCACGGCGGCGCTGCGTCCCCCGTCGGCGTAGCGGGACCAATGCGGGCGGCACCTCCACCACGAAGGATAGGGTCCGAGCGGCGCGGAGGGTACGGAACGTTGGGTGTCCACTCCGCAGGGGGCCGGAGTGGAGGGGGCCGGGGAGGCCGCTGGGCAGAATCGGGCGCAAGGCAGCGGGGCGGGGGAGACTACGCGGGCGGTGGTTAAGGCCAGCAACACCGTCCCCGTGTATCGAGGCGCTGTAGAGCAGTTCGTTGGGCAGGAGCGTAGGGAAGAATGCAGGCATCCAGAACTAATGCTAATAAGACAAGTGGAAAAGAGATTGGGCTCCGCGAGCGGTGCGCTCACGGAGCCGATTCTACTAGCCGACTTTATTTCGTACTAGCCGACTTTATTTCCCACTAGCCAACTTTATTTCTTACTAGCCGACTTTATTTCCTACTAGCCAACTTTATTTGTTCACCACAAGAGGGGGCTACTCGCCGGATCCCTTCACTCCACCGTCACGCTCTTGGCCAGGTTGCGCGGCTGGTCCACGTTGGTGCCGCGCAGCACCGCGATGTGGTACGCCAGCAGCTGCAGCGGGATGGACGCCAGGATCGGCGTCAGCGCGTCGTGCGTGCGGGGGATGCGGATCACGTGGTCCAGCACCTCCTCCAGCTCGTCGTCGTCCTGGCTCACCACGCCGATGATGCAGCCGCCGCGCGCCTTCACCTCGTCGATGTTGCTGCGCACCTTGTCGTACACGCTGTCGCGCGGGGCGATCACCACCACCGGCATGTTCTCGTCGATCAGCGCGATGGGGCCGTGCTTCATCTCCGCGGCCGGGTACCCTTCCGCGTGGATGTAGCTGATCTCCTTGAGCTTGAGCGCCCCCTCCAGCGCCGCCGGGAAGTTGTAGCCGCGGCCCAGGTACAGGAAGTTGCGGGAGTCCCGGTACTCCTCCGCCAGCTTCTGGATCTCCTCGTCCTGCTTCAGGATCGCGGCCACCTGCTCCGGCAGCTGCTGCAGCGCGCGCACGATCTCGCGCCCGCGCGACGCCGTCAGCGTTCCCCGCAGCCGGCCCAGGTGCACCGTCATCATCGCCAGCACCTCCACCTGGCTGGTGAAGGCCTTCGTCGACGCGACGCCGATCTCCGGACCCGCGTGCAGGTACACCCCCGCGTCCGTCTCGCGCGCGATGGTGCTGCCGACGGCGTTCACGATCCCCAGCGTGGTGGCGCCCTGCTGCTTGGCCTCGCGCATGGCCCACAGCGTGTCGGCCGTCTCGCCGGACTGCGAGATGGCGATGGCCAGCGTGTCCGGCTCCACCACCGGCCGGCGGTAGCGGAACTCCGACGCGTACTCCACCTCGGTGGGAATGCGGGCGATGTCCTCCAGCATGTATTCGCCGATCAGCCCGCTGTGCCAGCTGGTGCCGCAGCCCAGGATCACCACGCGCCTGGCCTGGCGCAGCTCCGCGTCCATCCCCGTCAGCCCGCCCAGCTTGACGCTTCCCTCGTCCTCCAGCAGCCGGCCGCGCATGGTCTCGCGCAGCGTCTCCGGCTGCTCCATGATCTCCTTGAGCATGAAGTGCGGGTATCCCCCGCGCTCCACCTCGCCCAGGTCCCAGTCCACGCGGTTGATGGGGCGGTTCACCGGGCCCTGGCCGCGGCGGTGGACGGTGTAGCCCTGCTTGGTGATGGTGGCCATGTCGCCGTCATCCAGGTAGATGACGTCGCGCGTGTGGGCGATGACCGCCGCCGCGTCGCTGGCCACGAAGGTCTCGCCGTTGTCGCCCACGCCGATCAGCAGCGGGCTCCCCAGGCGGGCCGCGACGATCTTGCCGGGATCGCGCGTGCTGACCACCGCGATGCCGTACGTCCCCTCCACCTGCGCCAGGGCGCTTTCCACCGCCCGCTCCAGGCTCTCGCCCTCGCGGCCGTTGGCGCTGTTGAACACCTCCTCGATCAGGTGCACCAGCACCTCGGTGTCGGTGTCGCTGCCAAAGACGTGGCCGCGCTCCTGCAGCCGCTTGCGCAGCGTCCCCGCGTTCTCGATGATGCCGTTGTGCACCACCGCGAAGTCGCCCTTCTCGGAAAGGTGCGGGTGGGCGTTGCGCGTCGTCGGGGGGCCGTGCGTGGCCCAGCGCGTGTGGCCGATGCCGTACCAGCCGTCCACCGGGTCTTCGCGGATCACCTTCTCCAGGTCGGCGATCTTCCCCGCCTCCTTGCGCACCTCCAGGTGCCCGTTGCGGGAGACGACGATCCCCGCCGAGTCGTAGCCGCGGTACTCCAGGCGCTTGAGCCCCTGGATCAGCAGGGGGGTGACGGGCTGCTCACCGATGTATCCGACGATTCCGCACATGGCTCTCGGTCCTGCGTGGAAAGTTTGACCGCGTTCTGGCTGGGATGTCTGCTGTCTTCGGCAGCCGAATGGAACTGCAACTTTTGGGCGTGTCCCTCCGCCGCGCTCCGGGCCGGGCTGCGCGCGGGCGCGCATCCCTCACGCAACCACGAGGGCAACGGCGTCGCGCTTCGCGCGGACCCCTCACCCCCGGCCCCTCTCCCGCAAACTGCGCGGGAGAGGGGAGAACCCCGACCCACACACCCACCCGTCCACCGGCCGCC
>DASTNU010000356.1:0-5921 GCA_035720605.1 Longimicrobium sp.
GCGCGAGCGGAGCCAGCTCACCGCCTCGGCGAGAAGCCGCTTCCCGACGCCCCTGCCCTCATACTCGGGGAGCACCGCGAGGACGAGGACTTCCCCACCGGCCGCATCCGCGCTGCAGAAGCCGACCGGGCTCGATCCGTCCAGGCAGACCCAGCCCTTCATGTTCCCGGAGCGCAGTTCCGCCGCGAACGAGGCGGGGGTGATGCCCGCCGCGGCGAGCTGCTCGCGCGAGACGGGGTTCTCCCGCGTCCGCGCGCGGATGTCGAACAGGCGGTCGATGTCTTCTTCACGCGTTTCGCGGATCGGCAGCTCGGCCATCGGGTCGTCACGGGATGAGGAAAGCTCCAACGAGCGAGAGGTTCGGGCCGACGCGCCAGCGTGTGTCGCGATCCAGGAAAACGCGCACACCCCGCCGGAGGCGCGAGCACCCGCGTCGCCTCACACCGGTTGGATGCATCGTTCCCGTTCCCTGCGGGGCCTCGCTTTACGGGTGGCGGGGGGCGCTGTATTCTTCGGCGCGGATGCACCCCTCCATGCGCCCGCACCCCCTGGCGCACCGCGCGCAGTCCATCTTTTTCCCCGGCCTTGCCGTGTCCCCTGGAAACCGGAGCCTGCCGCGGGCTGAACCCGGTCGCGCCGTGCACCCGGACCCGGCGGCGACACCAGGGATGCGGATGCTCCCTCCCGAGCAGGTATTCACCGCCGCGGCGCTGACGCCCGAGCAGCGCATCGTGGTGCAGTGCGCGCGGGCGCTCGCGGGAAGCGATGCGGAGCCCGCCGTGGCGAGCGTGCTGGACGCCGACCCCGGCCTGCTGATCCCGCTCGCCTGGACGCACGGGATGCTGCCGTACCTCAGCCGGCGCGTGGCCGCGGCGGACGAGGCCGCCGCCCACCCGTCGTTCGGCCCCCTGCGCGCGGCGTTCCTGGAGAACGGGGTCCGCGCGCTGCACCTGGCCGGAGAGCTGGCGAACGTCGCCGGCATCCTGCAGGCGGCGGGGGTGGTGCCGCTCGCCTTCAAGGGCCCGGCGCTGGCCATCCAGGCCTACGGCGACGCGTCGCTGCGGGACTACGGCGACCTGGACCTGGTGGTCCGCAGGGAAGAGCTAGACGCGGCAGGGGCGGCCCTGGTGCAGGCAGGCTTCCAGGACCTTTCCACCTCCGCCGGCCGCGCGGCGCTGCTGCGCGAGGGACACCACCTGAAGTACCGGCGGGAGGGGGTGCTGGTGGAGGTCCACTGGCGCTTCGCCAAGGCGCTCTTCGGCTTCACGGAAGAGGTCGCCGGGCTCTGGGACCGCGCGGAGGCACTGGACATCCGGGGCCGGCGGGTGCAGGCGCTCTCCGTGCCGGACCACCTGCTCGCGCTCGCCATCCATTCCTCCAGGGCGATGTGGTCGTCGCTGGACGCGACGGTGTGCTGCGTGCGCCTGGCCGGACGGATGGCGCCGGAGGCGTGGCACGGGGTGGCGGAGCGGGCCCGGGAGTGGCGGTGCGAGGAGGCGCTGCGCGTGAGCCTGCTGCTGGGCGAGCACATGCTCGGCGCCCCCTATCCGCGGGAGCTGGCCGGTCGCCTCCCTCCGACGCCCGGCGCGCGGCGCCTGGCCGTGCGGGTGGCGGCGGAGCTGTTCCTGAAGGAGTTCGGCGGGCCGTCGTACCTGCGGGGCCAGCTGGCGCTGCGGCCGGGCTTTCGCGAGCGGGTGAGGCTGGTGGCCGCCGCGGTGCGCCTGGCGGGGGCCCGGACGGGCGCCGCGGCGAAGGACCCGCGCGGCGGCCTGAGGGCCGTGCTCGCGCGGCCGCTGCGCATGCTGGAGCGGTACCGCAGGTAGGAGAGAGGCTAGCGGGAGGCGGGATCGGCGTAGCGCTCGGCCAGGTCGCCCACCCGGCCGAGCGCCTCGGAGAGCGACTTCAGCTGGTCGGGAAAGCGCTCCGCGGCTTCGGCCGCGATGGCGTAGACGCTCGCGGACGCATCCATCCGGGAAAGGATCCACGCGTCGAGCTTTCCCCCGTCCCTGGCCACGGGGACGAAGGAGGGAGCGCGCCTGCGCAGCGCCTCCGCGGGGAGCGGCGTGCCGAAGAAGGTGGACTGGTCGCACGACCACGCGTCCGCCAGCCCGTCCCGCCCGTGCGCGCGCCAGCGCCACATGTACTCCGAGCCCCCCAGCCGCCCGTCCAGCGCCACCTCGATCTCCTCCCCCGCCCGCACGCCCACGGCGGCCGGGAAGGGAAAGTACGCCTGCCCGTAGATGGCTTCCGGGCATCCCGGCGCGTTGGTGAACCCGATCCCCGGCAGCAGGCAGGTCTCGAACCACGCGCTCACCCCGTGCACCACCCCGTCGCGGGTGGCCGTGAGCCTGGCCGTTCCGCTCACGGCGGGATCCGCGACCGAGCGGTAGTCGATCCGCCCCCACTGCGCCGGGGCGCTGATCAGCTCCTCCGCCTGCACGCGCCGCTTGCGCCAGGTGTGCGCCAGCCGCCGGTGCACGGGCGCGAAGTCCACGCCGTACGGCGCGGGGTCCCGGTTGCGCAGGTGAAAGGCGGCGGTCTCGTCCGATTCCAGCAGCGCCATCCAGAGGATGTCTTCCTGGGGAATCTGGACGCCGCCGGGCCTGAGCAGCCGGGCGCGCGCATCGGCGATGGAGGCGAAGTGGAACTGGTGCGCCGGAAGCACCCCGCGCAGGTCCGAGAGCAGGACGTCGCCCGGCTCGGGGAGCGTGGTCTCGGTGGACAGCGCCTCGATGAACTCGATGCGGTCCGCGCACCCGTTCAGCTTCGCCACCTCCCGCGCCACCTCGATGGCCGCGTCGGCCTCGATGGCGTACACGCGGCGGGCGCCCATCCGCACCGCCATCACCGCGAAGAAGCCCGTCCCGGTGCCGATCTCCACCACCGTGCACCCCGGCGTGACCGCCCGGCGCAGGGCGGCCAGGTACGCGTCGGTGCGCACCGGGTCCTCGATCATCCTGCAGTAGTCCCAGAGGCTATACATCGGCCGCGGCGGCAAGGTCGGCGGGGGGGAGCGGGAGCGAGGCGACGCGGTCCGCCACCAGGCGGCAGAGCTCGCCCAGCCGCCCGGGATCGGCGTGCGCCGTCAGCGCGAAGACCGGCACGCGCTCCACCAGGCGGGAGCTGAAGCGGAAGTCCACCTCGGCGGACTCGCCCGGAATGGTCCGGTTGGTGAGCAGGTTGCCCAGGATCACGGGAAAGGCGAGCAGCGGCGGGATCGTTTCGATCCGCGGCGCCCGGCCGGAGTCTTCGCGCTCCCGCAGCAGGAAGATGGCGCGCAGGGGAAGCGGCCGCCGGCTGAACTCGCCCTGCCCGGTGCCCAGGGGAAGATAGCGCTTGTCCCACGTCGGCGTCAGCAGGGGGAGAACCTCGCTCCGCCCCAGCAGGCCGCGGACCGAATCGTCCCACAGCCGCACGCGTGGATAGCTGGGGACCACCTCCATGCCGCTGCCCTGCGGGGCGACCACCGCCACGTCGTCGGTGAGCACCGGCCACCCGTTCAGCGCAAACGCCGCCGCCGTGGTGGACTTTCCCGCCCCCGACGGGCCCGCGAACAGCACCGCGGTGCCTTCCATCTCCACCGCGCTCGCGTGCACGGCGACGAGCCCCCTGAGCCTGAGCACGAAGGAGAGGATGGGCCCCAGCAGGTAGGTGGCCGTGTCGTCGATGGTCGCGCCGCCACGCCAGGTGCCCTGCACGCTGGTGCCTTCGTGGTCGATCACGAACTCGGTGCCGTCGTGGTACTCGAAGTGGTACAGCCGCTGGTCCGCCAGGTAACGCACCACCAGCAGCGGCGCGCCTCCGTCCTCCATCTCCCGGGTCACCCGCAGCACCCGCGCGCCCTGCACCGCGGCGCGCGAAGCCACCCGCCGCTCCTCCTGCAGGTGAACGCGCAGGGGAACGCGGGAAACGGCCGAAACGTCGGCGTTCTCCAGGCCGGGAATGGGGACGTTCGAAAGAATGAAGAGTCCGAACGCCCGCGCAGCAATGGGGCGCAACGAATGTGGCTCGGAAGCTGTGTGGGATGGATCGACCGCGGGGCGGTCAGGCGACAGGCCCGGGGGAATAGCCAATTTCGCCGCCGAGGCGCGGCACGTCAAGCCTTTCACTGGCCGGAACGGCTTGCGGCACCTGCATTTGGAGCGCCTGTCGCCAGGACGTTTCGCTGCAATACAGTCGCGCATTTCAGGCCAACGAGGAATCAATGGATTGCGAAGGACTTTAACTCACTCTGCTTCGAGACAGGGGGTGAGGACGGCCGTGCTTCGATGCGCCGAAAGCAGACAGGCGGAGCGCGGGAAACACCGCGCTCCGCCTGTCTGCCGGGGCCAACGGACGACCTCAGGCGGTCTTCGTCAGCCCGGCCATGCCGCCGTCGCCCATGCCGGTGGGCGACGTCGCCTGCGTGATGCGGCGGATGTCGCCGTAGACCACCAGCTCGGGATCACGGAACGGCTTCTTTTCGGACATTGGAGGCTCCTTTCCAGGGGATGACAGGGATTGGTCCATCTGGGGCGTCCGAGCGCTCCTGGGGGTGGAGCCACCGGGCGAGGCTTGCGAGGCGTGCCGTAGACCATGATACAGTGGTACCCTCTGCCACGTCAAGAAGTTGCAGCTGGTCGACGGCGACCCAGCGCTCCAGCCCCCGCAGCGCGTCCGGCTCGCGGAGTGCCGCGGCCACCTCGGCGCCGCGCGCCTGCAGCGGGTCCGCCGCGAGCGCGATCTTGGGCCGGCGGCGGATCTCCGGCGGAAGGAGCCCCTCTCCCGCCCTGCGCAGGATGTGCTTCTCGACGCACCAGGGGACGGGCGGCAGGCTCTGCAGGAACGCCGCCACGCGCAGGTCCATGAACGGATGCATCACCACGTGGGGAAGCCCCGTGGCACCCGCGTCGTAGCTCTCGAAGAGGTCCTTCCAGAGCACCTCCTGCAGCGGGCCCCGCACCTTCGCGCGAGGGTCGTCGCCCGCGGCGGCGTGCGCCGCGCTCAGGGCGTCCGCCCGCTCCCGCAGCCCCACCCGCGCGGCGAAGTCCTCCCGCAGCCAGCCGGGGACCGGCCACTCCGCGCGCGGCCACCTTCGCCGCCGCAGGGTGGACCGCACGTGGATCCGGGGCAGGCGCCGGTTGTGCGCTGCGACCGAAGCCAGCGACAGCAGGGCGCCGGCCAGGCCGCCCACCGCGCCGCGCCGGAGCATTCCCGCCCAGACCGGGCCGAACGACACCTTCAGCAGCGCGTCCCCGTCGAAGCCGGAAAGGGCGATGCGGGAATGCCCCAGCATCTCCCGGGCGACCGCGTGGCTGATGGGGGCCAGGGGCAGGAGCGGCGCGGCGCGCAGGGCGAACCCGCCGTCCAGCGCCGGGACCCGGCCCGCGTCGAACACGCGCAGGGGGATGCCGAGGTGCCTCGCCGCGATCCCGGCGAGCGGGGGCTCGGGGTCCGCGAAGGCGGCCGCGTGCGAGACGCACCAGCCGCGCACCCCCGCCGCCACGCCGGCCCGCTGCAGCTCGCGCTGCGTGAACGCCGCCAGCAGCGTGGAGTCCAGCCCGCCGCTCATCTCCACCGACACCGGCGATCCCCGCACCCGGTCGCGCACCGCGGCGCCCAGCAGCCCGCGAAACGCCTCGACGTACTCCCCGCCGTCCCGCAGCCGCAGCTCCGGCCGGGCGGAGGGAGTCCAGTAGGGGTGGATGCGGACGCCCTCCGCCGCGGACCAGCGGCCGCGGTGCCCGCGCCGCAGCGCGCGCACGGCGGAGAAGAGGGTGGCGTCCGCGTCCATGCTCATCCCGAAGAGCAGGTAGTCGGCGACGGCCACCTCGTCCAGCTCCTGCCCCACCCCCCGGACCGCCCGCAGCGCGCCGGGCGTGTTGCCGACCACCAGCCCGCCGCCCGGCGCCGCCGCGTAGAAGAGCGGGCGGACGCCGAAG
>DASTNU010000357.1:0-6045 GCA_035720605.1 Longimicrobium sp.
CGCTGGAGCGCGGCGTCCCGCTGCGCGTCTACCATCACCGCGCGCCGCTCTCCGGCCGCGGCGGCACGGTCGTCCGCGCCGCGCCCGCGCTGGAGGCCGCGTGAGCCGCGGGCGGCGGCACCAGCGCGCCGGCGACTTCACGCTGGAGAGCGGCGACGTGCTCCGCGGCGTGGTGCAGGCGTATCACCTGGACGGCGCGCTGAGCGAGGCGCGCGACAACCTGGTGCTGGTGGTCCACTCCCTCACCGGCTCGTCGGACGCGGCCGGCGACTGGTGGCGCGGCGCCATCGGCCCGGGACAGGCGATCGACACGGACCGGTACGCCGTGCTCTGCACCAACCTGCTGGGGTCGTGCTACGGGACGACGTGGGAAGGGGCGGATGATGACGATCGTCCGCATCCGCCGATCACCACGCGCGACCAGGCAAGGCTGATCCAGCGGTTGATCGACGAGATGGAGGTCGCCTCCGTCGCGCTGGTGACCGGCGGGTCTCTGGGCGGGATGGTGGCGATGGAGTGGGCGGCGCAGAACCCGGAGCTGCCGCGCTCCGCCGTGGTCTTCGCAGCGCCGGCGGCGCACACGGCGCGCGCCATCGCCTGGAACCACGTCCAGCGCCGCGCGATCGAGGCCGCCGGAGAGCGCGGGCTGGAGATCGCGCGGATGGTGGGGATGATGACCTACCGCACGGGCGAGGAGCAGGCGCGGCGCTTCGGCCGGGACCGGGACGCGGACGGGGGATGGCGGGTGGGTGCGTACCTGGACCACCACGGGCGCAAGCTGCGCGGCCGCTTCACGCCACGCAGCTACCTGGCCCTGATGGGGGCGATGGACTCGCACGACGTGGGCGCCGGGCGGGGCGGGGTGGCGGCGGCGCTGGGGCGGATCGAGGGGCGGCTGACCGGCGTCGGCATCCCCGGCGACCTGCTGTACGGCGACGGCGACGTGCGGGAATGGACGGAGGCGGCGGGCGCAGAGTACCGGGAGATCGGGTCCGTCCACGGCCACGACGCCTTTCTGCTGGAGGCCACGCAGGTCTCCGGGATCCTGGAAGACGCGCTCCGCGCCGCCGAGCCGGCCGGGGCTGGAGGATACCGATGAGCACGGCACTGAAGATCGAGCGGGAGGACCGCATCCGCGTTCCCGCGGTGGCGCGCGGCGCACGCACGGTGCGCGTGGCGCTGGCCGGGTGCGGCACCGTGGGCGGCGAGCTGGTGCGCATCCTTCACCACGCCGCGGACGAGATTCGCCTGCGCCACGGGCTGCGCTTCGAGCTGGTCCGCGTCCTGGTGGCGCACGGGGACCGCCCGCGCCCGGACGAGCTGGACCGCGCGCTGCTGACCACGGAGCTGGACGCGTTCCTGGCCGCGGCCGCGCAGGCGGACGTGGTGGTGGAGGCGATCGGCGGGATCGATCCCGCGCTGGCGATCGCGCGCGCGGCGCTGCGGCGGGGGAAGCGGCTGGTGACGGCCAACAAGGCGCTGGTGGCGGCGCATGGACCGGAGCTGGTTGTGCTCGGACGCCGGCACGGGGGGCGGCTGGACTTCGAGAGCGCGGCGGCGGGTGGCATCCCCATCGTGCGTGCGCTGCGCGAGCCGCTGTCGCTGACGGGGATCACCTCCGTCCGCGGCATCCTGAACGGGACGACGAACTACATCCTCAGCCGCCTGGAGGATGGATGGACCTTCGCGGACGCGCTGGCGGAGGCGCAGGCGCGCGGCTTCGCGGAGGCCGACCCCTCGCGCGACCTGAGCGGCGAAGACGCGGCGGACAAGCTGCGCATCCTGGCGTGGCTGGCGTTCGGCGTGGAGCCGGCGTCGCTCGACGTCCGCCGCCGCGGACTGGGCGACGCGCCCGAGCGCCTGGCGCGTACCGCCCGCGCGCTGGAGGGCACGGTGCGCTTCGTGGCCCGGGCGGATCGGCTGCCGGAGGGCGTGGCGGCCAGCGTGGAGCCGGTGCTGGTCGCGTCCGCCTCCGGTCTCGCCCGCACGCGGGACGAGGAGAACCTGGTGGTGGTCGACAGCCGGTGGAACGGGCGGGTCGCGCTGGGCGGCCCCGGCGCCGGCGGCGGCCCGACGGCGAGCGCCCTGCTGGGCGACATGGTGCGCGCGGCGAAACGGCAGCGCGCGCCTGCCGTTCCGACCGTGCCCGCCGTTCCTGATCGCCGGCCGCACGTGTGGGCGGTGGGGGTGGATCGGGGAGGCGGGGCGCAGGAAGCGCTGGGGCGCACGCTGGAGCGCGCCGGCATCAGTAGCGAGCGCATGGCCTGGACGGACGGCGTGGTGGCGGCGCGTACGGAGCTGATACCGTGGCCGCGTATCAGCCTGGCGGTGCGTGCCCTGGAGGCGCAGGGACTCGCTCCCGCCGTGCTGCGCGTGGAATAGCCAGCCGGCAGAAGAAGACTGTCACGCACAGCGACTGAGGGGCAGAGGAGCATCGGCCTCTGCTCCTCTGCCTCTCCGTTTGCTCCGCGTGACGAGCATCGGTTCCGATTCCGGATCTGCTCCCCCTCCGACCTGTCGCGAGCGAACGACACCGGGCGGCCAGCCGCCGACCGCGGCAGGCCGCCTTCTGTTTTAGCGCTTCAATCGCACTCCCTTTACGCCTCGGGATGCATCGCTACGGGTTGCACCTGTAACGAGGTGTTACCGTCTGGATGCCGCCACGCAGGCGCAGCTCCGTCCCTAACCCGCGCGGGAAGACCAGTTTGCGGGGTCGGGGGATCCCTGGACCCGCGGTTGCCCTCCGTCGGCACCGCCGCGGACGACGCGGCCGCCGGGAACCCTCAGCGCGGAGGTCCACGTGTCCACGTTTGCGGATAACCTGCTCAACGGAAGCTGGAACGTGCAGTGCGCCAACGGCGAGTACCTGGCGATCGACCCCTCGCGCAGGGATTCCGCGGGGAATCCGCTGGCCACCACGGTCGCCGCCCGCGCGGACGCGGCGAAGCTCACCTTCACGCAGGTCAGCGCAGTCTCCGCCACCAACCTGCTGGTGACCGCGCAGGCGGGGGCGGGAAAGAACCTCTCCGCCAACCCGCAAGGACAGGTGGTCTTCACCGGCGCCGCCGCCCCGCAGTTCAACGCGGTGCAGCTCAACAGCTCCGTGTTCGCCCTGGGGCAGGGGGTGTCCGGCACCAGCGGCTCGTACGCCACGCTGGACACCTCCGCCCGCACCTTCACCCTGGTGAGCGGCGCCCCGCAGCGCGACGCGGGGCTCTTCCTGGCCCCCGACCTTCCCGTGGGCGCGCAGCTCTGGAGCTTTTCCACCGCGCAGAAGATGGTGGGCACCCCGTACGTGTACCAGGGCGCCGTGTACCTGGGCGACGGCAACACCCTGCTGAACTGCGTGGATATGCTCACCGGCAAGGTGCTGTGGGAGTACGGCGACGGCACGGGCTCGGTGTGCCCGCCGGAGGTGAACTACGCCAACGCGCTGGTCTTCGCCGCCGACGGAAAGGGGCTGCTGCGCGCGGTGGACCTGAACAGCGGACAGGAGCGGTGGACCTTCCAGGCACCGGGGCCGGTCTACTCGCGCCCCAGCGCCTACGTGGGCAACCTGCTGGTGCCGTCGTCCAGCGGCGTGCTGTGCTGCCTGTCCACGAACTCCGGCGCGGAGCTCTGGCGCTACCCGTCGTCCGGAACGCTGTCGGGGATGTTCAGCTCCCCGGCCATGGGCGGCCAGACGGCGTTCGTGGGCGCATGGGATAACAAGCTCCACGCGGTGAACGTGACGTCGGGAAGCCAGGTATGGAGCTACGACGCCGGCAACAAGGTGAACGGCGACGTGGAGACCGACGCCGACACGGTGTACTTCGGCACCGACAACGGGCAGCTGGCGGCGCTGCGGCAGAGCGACGGCTCGCAGCGCTGGGTGTTCGACACCGGCGGCATCATCGCCGGGCGGCCGCTGCTGTACGGCGGCAACGTCTACGTCGGCAACTACGCCGGCGAGTTCTACGCGGTGAGCGCCGCCACCGGCGCGCAGGCGTGGAAGCGGACTTTTGCCGGCGCGTACGTCGGGAGCGCGGCACAGGCCGCCGACGGGGTGGTGTACTTCAACACCACCACGGGAACGCTCTACGCGCTGGACGCGGGGAGCGGCGCCACGCTGGCCACGTACACGGCCGGCGGGCAGATGGACGGGTCCGCCATCCTGTACTCGGGCGCGCTGTACTTCGGCACGCAGTCCGGCGTCGTCGCCAGCGCGGGACAGCGGTTGAGCGCCGCCTTCAACCCGGTGGACAGCGTGACGCTGCTGATGCTGTCGGCGTACGCCAACCTGGCCGCGGGACAGGCGCAGCACGACCCTGAGCAGCTGCCGGCCGGGTGCACGCAGCTGGGCGAGTTCCGCTGGACGGCATCGACCTGCTTCGGCACGGGCGCGGTGCTGCAGCTGCGCCTGGCCGGGACGGACCGGCCGGTGGCGGTGCTCGCGCTGGGCGTGCAGACGGAC
This sequence comes from Longimicrobium sp., assembly GCA_035720605.1. Lineage (GTDB taxonomy): Bacteria > Gemmatimonadota > Gemmatimonadetes > Longimicrobiales > Longimicrobiaceae > Longimicrobium. Next base: position 4,454 of record DASTNU010000357.1, read on the forward strand.
ACCTTTCCCACCTACTTCGACACCTTCGACGCGCCGCTGGCCGACGTGCCCGCCACCATCCTGGGCTCCGGCGCGCCCGCCGGGGTGCAGGCCAACCAGAGCCTGCTGGAGAGCTACCTGGACATCCGCACCGCCATGCTGGCGGCGCTGCAGCCGGCGGCGGGGAGCGAGGTGGTGATCACGGGGTTCGCGGGGGGCGGCGCCCTGGCGGCGCTGGCCGCGCTGGACCTGGGCACCCCCAAGAGCGGGCTCCCCGCGCTTGGCGCGCTCTCGCTGCAGAGCTTCGGGGCGCCGGCCACGGGAAACCAGGCGTTCGCCACGCTGCTGGCGCAGAAGGTCCCGGGCGCGCTGCGGGTGGTGAGCGTGATGGACACCTTTCCCGACGTCCTGCCCCCGGCCAAGGGCTACGCACAGTCCGGCACCCCGGTGACCATCGGCGCGGCGGAGGTGATCACCGCCAACGGGTGCCCGCAGAACACGGTGTCGTGCTACCACACCTGCCTCACCGGCCGCATGTGACCCCGGAGCGAATCCCATGTCCAACATCAACTTCGGCCTGACGTTCGCCCTGATGAACCTGGCGAGCGAGGCGTACAACGCGGTGCTGACGGACCAGGAGTTCACCTTGGGCTACCGCAACCTGGACGGAAGCTGGTCAGAGTACTACAGCCGGCAGCGGTGGCTGGACGCCAACGGCTTCACCATCATCGAGTACCCGGCCGGGAGCAGCAACCACGCTCGCTACTGGGGAATCGTGACCGTGCAGGGCTCCCGGCTGGTGGTGGCGATGCGCGGCACCGACTTCGGCAGCTGGAACGACATCGCCGTCGACACGTGGAGCTGCTGGGTGGGCGAGGGCGGCAACATCTCCTGCCCCTTCTCCCCCTGGACGGTGACGGTGGGCGGACGGCAGCAGACGGTGTGGGTGCACCGGAACTTCCTGGGCGTCTACATCGACATCCAGGTGAACGTGCGCGACACGGTGAGCAGGCTGCTGGCCCAGCACGGCTCCGCCATCACGGAGGTGTACGTGACGGGGCACAGCCTGGGCGGAGCGCTGGCCGCCATCTGCGCGCTGGACCTGCAGCTGTACCTGCCCTCCACCTACACGGCGCGCCCCCGGCTGCTGACCTTCGGCGCCCCGTTCACGGGCAACGACGACTTTGCCGCCCTGCTGGCGCAGCAGGTGCCCACCGACCAGCGCTTCGCGGCGGGGAGCGACTGGGTGCCCACCGTGCCCACCCGCGGCTGGACGCCCGCGTGGATGGACTGGTGTGCCGGGGGGCAGCACGGGCCCGAGCCGACGCCGGTGTTCGCCAGCTACGCGCAGGTGGGGGAGCTGCAGGCGCTCACGCAGCCCGCCTGGTTCCCCACCTCGCACGCGCTCACGTCGTACTACGGGGCGGTCATGGCGCTGGCGCCGTCCACGGTGAGCTCCGGCTTCAAGCCCACGGACCCGGTGACTTCGCTGGTGCTGCGCATCAAGACCGCCGACGTGCTGGGGGCGGGGACGGACGTGGACATCTCCGTCGCCACCCTGGGCGTGGACTGGGGGGTGCTGGACAAGGCCTGGTACGACGACTTCGAGCAGG
>DASTNU010000358.1:0-4060 GCA_035720605.1 Longimicrobium sp.
CCCGCCCTACCACGCGCTCACCGTCGCCGATCCGCGCGACTGGCTGGTGCTGCTCACCTACCTGGCCGTGGCGCTGGTCGCGACGCAGCTCATCTACCGCGCCCGGGCGGAGGCGGAGGAGGCGCGCCGGCGGGCGCAGGAGGTGAACCGCCTGGCCACCCTGGGCGCGGAAACGCTGAACGCCGGGCGCGCCGAGGACGCGCTGGGCTCCATCGCCCAGGTGTTCCGCTCCACGCTGCGGCTGGACGACTGCGCCATCCACCTTCCCGCGGAGCTGGAGCCCGGCGGTGCGGAGACGGCGGTGCCCGACGCGGCGGTGATCGCGGCGGAGCGCGGGGTGGGGGTGGTGGAGCGGCTGGACGGCACGCTGCGCCTGCTTCCGGACGCGCATGCGCGCGTCCCACACCTGCCGGAGATGGCCGCGCTCTCCCTGCCCCTGCGCGTCCGCGAGCGCACGGTTGGGGTGCTGCGGATCGCGCGGGCGGAAGGGCTGGCGCTGGACGCGGGAGAGCGGCGCTTCTTCTCAGCGCTGGCGTACTACGCGGCGCTGGGCGCGGAGCGGGTGCGGCTGGCCGCGGAAGCCCGCCACGCCGAGGACCTGCGCGAGGCGGACCGGCTGAAGGACGCGGTGATCGCGGCGGTGTCGCACGACCTGCGCACCCCGCTCACCACCATCAAGGCGCTGGCGCACGAGATCCGCGCCGACGGCGACGCGCGGGCGGCGGACATCGAGGAAGAGGCGGACCGGCTGAACCGCTTCGTGGCGGACCTGCTGGACCTGTCGCGGCTCAAGGGCGGCGCGCTGCAGCCGCGGCCGGAGGTGGCGGCCGCGGAGGACCTGGTGGGCGCGGCGCTGCAGCGCGTTTCGGGCAGCCTGGGGGGGCGCGAGGTCGCCGCGTCGATCGAGCCCCGCGAACCGCTGCTGCTGGGGCGCTTCGACTTCGTGCACGCGCTGCGCGTGCTGGTGAACCTGCTGGAGAACGCTGACAAGTACTCGCCGCCGGGCGCCTCGATCGAGCTGACCGCCGCGCGCGAGGGCGACCGGCTGGTGTTTCGCGTGGCGGACCGCGGGCCGGGGATCGCCGATGCGGACGGGGAGCGGGTGTTCGAGCCCTTCTACCGCGGGCCCGGCCGCCAGCCGGACGCAGGGGGTGCGGGACTGGGGCTCTCCATCGCCCGCGGCCTGGCGGAGGCGCAGGGCGGCGAGCTGCGCCACGAGCCCCGTCCCGGCGGCGGCAGCGTCTTCGTCTTCACCCTCCCCGCCGTGGACACGTCCGCCGTGCCGCTCGCGTGACCATCGTCCTCGCTTCCCTCTCGCGATCTGCCGCCTCGCCGCCGATTCCTCCGCATCTCTTTGTGAATTCTTAACGCGCCGCCGCCGTTCTTTGTGCGGCGTTCACGCCCTGCCCTCCATCTTTCTCCCTGTGCTTGCGCCTTCCCGTGGCATACCGCCATGGCCGGGGCGGGAATCCACCGAACGCGGGAGGGACGCCCATGCGAAGTGGGAGATGTGGAGCCGCCGCGGCGCTGATGGTCGTCCTGGCGGCGGCGTGCGAGCGCACCCGCGGCCCGTCCGACACGGCCGGCGCGGACGCGCTCACGGGCACGTGGACCGCGGAGCTCGTGGTCACGCAGCCGCTGGCGGCGCGGGGGAACGCCGGTCTTCCCACGGCGCACGGCACCATCTCGCTGCTGCGCGACGACGACGGCCGGCGCATGCGCGGGCTCTCCGGCCCGGCCACGCACGTCGGCGCGCAGACGGTGCACCTGCGACCCTTCGGCTTCGAGGCGCGTCCCGGCGGGGAGGTGCCGGGAGTGGCGGCGCGCTGGATCGCGCCGGACTCCGTGGAGCTGGCCTTCGAGTCCGCCTCGCCGGACCAGGCGTTCGTCATCCGCGGCCGCCTGACGGGTGACTCCATCGCCGGGCGCTGGCACTACACCAGCCGCGGCGCGGGGGGCGCGCTGGGCCGGGTGGTGATGCGGCGCAGCCGGTGACGGGGAAATCGACAACCGAAAGGAAGTGGATGATGCAGGGAGGGGAGGGGAAGGCGGAGCCGGGCGGACGCTACCTGGCGTCGCTGTCGCTGGCGGCGCTGGGGGTGGTGTACGGCGACATCGGCACCAGCGTGCTGTACGCGGTGCGCGAGTCGTTCCACCACAGCCACGGGGTGCAGCCCACGCGAGCCAACGTGCTGGGCGTGCTGTCGCTCATCGTGTGGGCGCTGGTGCTGGTGATCTCCGTCAAGTACGCCGTCTTCGTCCTGCGCGCCGACAACCGCGGCGAGGGCGGCATCCTGGCGCTCACCGCGCTGGTGACGCCGCTGGGCGGGGTGCAGCGGCGCCCGCGCTGGGTGCTCATCATGCTGGGCCTGTTCGGTACCGCGCTGCTGTACGGGGACGGGATGATCACGCCGGTGATCTCCGTGCTGGGCGCGGTGGAGGGGCTGGAGGTGGCCACGCCGTTCTTCGAGCCGTACATCATCCCCATCACCATCGGCATCCTGGTGGCGCTGTTCGCCATGCAGAAACACGGCACGGCGAGAGTGGGACGCATCTTCGGCCCGGTGACGCTGGTGTGGTTCGCCACCATCGCGGTGCTGGGGATCGTCCACATCGTCCGCGACCCGGCCGTGCTCGCGGCGGTGAACCCGCTGTACGGCATCCGCTTCTTCGCGCGGAACGGGTGGAGCGGGTTCCTGGTGCTGGGCTCCGTGTTCCTGGTGGTGACCGGCGGCGAGGCGCTGTACGCGGACATGGGGCACTTCGGGCGGCGGCCCATCCGGCTGGCCTGGTACTGCGTGGTGCTCCCCGCGCTGCTGCTGAACTACTTCGGGCAGGGGGCGATGCTGATCCATCGACCCGAAGCCGTGGAGAACCCGTTCTTTCACATGGCGCCGCGCTGGGCGCTGTACCCGGTGGTGGCCATCGCCACGATGGCGGCGGTGATCGCGTCGCAGGCGCTGATCACCGGCGCCTTTTCGCTGACCATGCAGGCGGTGCAGCTGGGGTACGTCCCGCGGGTGGAGATCGCCCACACCAGCGCCCGGGAACGGGGGCAGATCTACGTGCCGCAGGTGAACTGGGTGCTGATGCTGGCGTGCATCGGCCTGGTGCTGGGCTTCCGCAGCAGCAGCAGCGTGGCGGCGGCGTACGGCGTGGCGGTGACGACGACGATGGTGATCACCACGCTGCTGCTGTTCCGGGTAGAGCGCGAGCGGTGGAGGTGGCCGCTGTGGAAGGCGGCGCCCTTCCTGGCCGTCTTCCTGGCGATCGACCTGGCGTTCTGGGGCGCCAGCATCGTCAAGATCCCGGCGGGCGGCTGGTTCCCGCTGGTGGCCGGGGCCATCGTCTTCGCGCTGATGTCCACCTGGAAGACGGGTCGGCGCATCCTGGCGGAGCGGCTGGGCGCGGGTACGCTCCCCATCGACCTGTTCCTGAAGGACGTCGCGGCGCGCCCGCCGCACCGGGTGCCGGGAACGGCGGTGTTCATGTACAGCAACCCCACGGGAACGCCGCCCGCGCTGCTGCACAGCCTGAAGCACTACAAGGTGCTGCACGAGCGCACGGTCTTTCTTTCCGTGGTGACGGAAGAGGTGCCGCACGTGGACGAGGCGGAGCGGGTGGAGGTGAGCGAGCTGGGCCACGGCTTCTACCGCATCACGGTGCGCTACGGCTTCATGGAGGACCCGGACGTGCCCGCGGCGCTGGCGACGGTGCAGCTGCCGGGGCTGGACCTGTCGCCGGGGCGCACCAGCTACTTCCTGGGACGCGAGACGCTGATCCCGTCGAACGAGAAGGGGATGGCGCGCTGGCGGGAGCGGCTGTTCGCGCTGATGTCGCGCAACGCCCGCCCGGCCACGGCGTTCTTCGGCCTGCCCCCGAACCGCGTGGTGGAGCTGGGAGCGCAGATCCGGCTGTGAGGGCGCCGGATTCCGGCCGCCGGAAATCGCCGCGATCCATGGAAGCGATCGATGCTCGCCGCGATTCTGGACGGGGGAATCGCCGCGCCCCCGCCGGAGCGAACGAGTGCGCCGCTGGAAATTCGCCGAGTCCGCCTGCG
>DASTNU010000359.1:0-3425 GCA_035720605.1 Longimicrobium sp.
CCGGAATCGCCGGCCGGATCGGCGGGCGGCACCTGCCTTTCTGCGGATGAGCTCGTCTTCCCGGCCATGCGGAGGGAAGCTCCGTCAGCGGACGATCTCCTCCCGCTCGCCGTCCACGACGATCACCTCGCCGTCGCGCAGCGCCCGGAAGAGCACGTGGTGGTCGATGTAGTACTGCACCACGCGCTCGATGTCGGGGGACTCGGGGTGGTCCGAGCGGTAGTGCGGAGCGATGGCGTAGGGGAGGATGCCCAGACCCTCCCACACGAGGTCCGCGGGGTAGCCGGGAGGGTCGGCCCGGGGATCATCCACCAGCTCCAGGCCGCGCAGCGACGGCGGCAGCATTGCGCAGCACGCACTGTAGCCCGCGTAGACCAGCCCGTCGCGCCGCAGGAGATCGAGGACCAGCGCGTCGAAGCCGCTCGCCTGCATGGCCCGGCGCAGCACGAACGCGTTGCCGCCCCGCACCCACACCACGCCCGCGCCTTCCAGCCGCGTGGCCAGAGCTCCGCCCATCGCCCGGCCGTGGAAGTGGTCGCGCAGGTCCAGCTCCTCCGGGTCGAATCCCAGCCCCCGGAGCGCCTCCATCTCCTGGACCACTCGTGCCTCCCGCTCCGCTTCCGTCATGTGGTCCACCGCGTTCACGATCACTGCCGCGCGCGTGTTCCCGCGCGCCAGACCCACCAGCAGGTCCGGCCGGCCACCCAGGCGAAAGGAGGAAAGGTAGAGTCTCATGGCTCAGAGAAGGGTGAACTCATACCGCACATGGTGGCGGTACTCCGTGCCGGGGTCCAGCCGCACGGCGGGATAAGAAGGGTGGTTCGGCGCGTCCGGCCAGGCACCGCTCTGCAGGCACAGCCCGGTTCGCGGCTCACGCAGGCCGTCGCCCGAGTAGACCGCGAGCCCGGGCTGGTCCGTCACCACGCGCATCGCCCGTCCGGTGCCGGGGTCGTGCAGCTCCGCGGCCCAGGCCGGGTCGTCCAGCGCGAAGCAGTGGTCCAGCCGGTCCTCACGGATGGGCCGGGGGGCGGTGTAGTCCAGACTCGTCCCGGCGACGTCCACGGGCGCCCCCAGGGGGATCAGCTCGTCGTCCGTCGGCAGCACGCGCGCGGCGTTGAGCGCCAGCCGCTGTCCGCCGATGGTACCCGTGCCCGCCAGGTTCCAGAAGGCGTGGCTGGTCAACCCCACGATGGTGCTGGCCGTCGTCGTTGCCCGGTACTCGAGCGTGAGCCGGCCCTCCCGGTCCACGCGGTAAACCGCGGTCGCCGACAGGTCACCCGGGTACCCCTGGTCACCGTCGCGGCTGTGCAGGTCGAGCTTCAGGGCCAGGCTGTCGCCGTCGCGGCCGGCGTCCGCCTTCCAGACGTAGCGGTCGAACCCGTTCGTCCCGCCGTGGAAGTGGTGGCGCCCGTGGTTGCGGTCCAGCCGGTACTCGCGTCCATCCAGCTGGAAGCGGGCCCCGGCGACGCAGCGGCCGAAGCGCCCCAGCGTCGCGCCGAGATACGACGCGTTGCGGGAACGGTCTTGATAAGCGTCCAGGTCGGGGAGCCGCAGCACCACGTTGGCGGCGCGGCCGGCGCGGTCGGGGACGCGCACCTCGACCACCGTGGCCCCGTACGTCCACACGGTCGTCGCGAGCCCCGCGCCGGTGTCGAGCGTGTACGCGTCCACGTCCGCGGGCGGTTGGCCCGCGAGTCCGGTCGTGGTGCCGATCGGCTCGCGGTAGATCTGCATGGCGGGGCGGGGAGAGGGGCCGGGTACGAGAAAATCGTCGATTTCGTTGCAGGCGGCCAGGGTCAGGCAAAGCCGGGAGTCGGCAGAGGGATCGAGGTGCGGCAGGGTGCCATGGCACGTTTTCGGATGGCACCCACGCCGCCTGTCCGCTCTGCGGTCAGCCCCCGCGCCCATCTCCTGCGCGTCTTTTCCGAAGCCTGCCTGGCCAACATGCCAGAGGACTCGCCCGGTGCGTCCGCCACGCCGGGCATGTTGCCTCCACTCGTCACGCATTCCGGCAGTTCGCAAGATCGCGCATCGGGGGGTCGTGAAGGCTGGCTCCCGTGGCGCTCCAGCGGACATCAGCGCCTGCTGGGGTTCCTTCCTGAAAAATTCGCGATGGCCCCCTGCCGCGCCTCGACCCCTCTGCCGACCCTCGGTTTCGCCTGCACCGGGATCTCTCCAGGGGACGGCCCGGTGGCTCGTTTGCAACAAGATCGACGGAGAACCTGAAATTTGGCGATGGCCTCCTGCCGCACCTCAACCCCTCTGCCGGTCCTCGGCTTCGCCTGCAGCGGCATCGTGCCGGGAGACCCTTGCCTGGCTCGTTCACGACGAAATCGACGAAGAACCAAAATTGTACTGCGCGCCGTTCCAACCGGGCAAGCATACTACCCGTTTTTCATCGGCGCGGTATCTTGTTTGAAACGGGGACTCTCCGCGGAGGTGTGGAGAAGGTGCGGTCCATGGTGACGCGGGCCGGCTCGGCGTCCCGTCGGGGCAGCCGTACCGTCGTCAAGCGACTGCGTTCTCCGGCAGGGTCGCGTGGAGGAGCTCGGAGATGCCGGCCTGCCGGCATCTCCCTTCGCCAGGTGGGGGCGCTCCCGCAAGCCTGGTCCGCGCCGTGCCGGCCGGGCACGCCGCGCCCGCGCCGCGGTCGGACCTGCCGCCCCTTCGCTCCGCCCGCCCGCCGCACGTCCTTCCGGAGCCAACACCGTGGCCGAGCAGTACGCGCTTCGCGACTTCCTGGAGCACAACCGGGGCTTTGCCTTTCACCTCCCCGAGTTCGTGGAGTCCACCCGCTTCATCGCGGAGGTGAACGAGCGGTTCGCGGCGTTCTGCCGCGGCTTCACCCCCGGCGCGCCCCTGGCCGGCGGATGGGCGGAGCGGAGGGAGGAGATCCGGCACGGCGTCCGGGAGGTTCCCGCCTACCGGTGCATCGACTGGTCGCGCCCCGACTACTGGGAGACGATCCCCTTCATCGACAAGGACGACCTCCGCTCGCGCCCCGACGACTTCATCAGCCCGCGCTACGACCGCGCGAAGCTCTGGCTGCGCGAGACCTCGGGGACCACGGGGCCGCCGGTGTCCATCTGGTACGCGCCCGAGTTCTTCTTCGGATTCCACCTCCTCTCGGCCGCCCGGGCGGCCTGGGTGGCGGGGCGCCTGACGGAGGAGGTGCGCCGCAGGACGGTGTTCTGCCTGGCGCTGGTGGACAACAAGTACCTGGCGGAGCGGGTGTGGACCAGCCCCGCCCCCTTTCCGGGGCTCACCCTGCGGGCGGTGTTCGACGAGCGGCGGGCGTCGTCGGCGCGGCGGGTGGCTGCCCTGGTGGCCCGCCACCGCCCCGCCCTGCTCACCCTCAAGCCGAACGTGCTGGGCTCGCTCGTGGGCCGGCTGCGCGCCCCCTGCGACGCGGCCGCACGCGGCCT
>DASTNU010000360.1:0-2533 GCA_035720605.1 Longimicrobium sp.
CGCGAAGGTGCCCCGGCTCTCCGCCGCGTCGGCGGCCATGGAGAAGACCACTTGGAAGAGCGGGTGGCGGGCCAGGCTGCGCTCGATCTTCAGCTCCTCCACCAGCCGCTCGAAGGGCACCTCCTGGTGCGCGAAGGCGTCGATGGCCGTCTCGCGCACGCGGCCCAGCAGCTCCGCGAAGGTGGGATCGCCGGAAAGGTCCGTCCGCAGGGCCAGGGTGTTGACGAAGACGCCGATCAGCGGCTCCGTCTCGCGCGGGGTGCGCCCGGCGACGGGGCTGCCGACGACCAGGTCGTCCATCCCCGACCAGCGCTGCAGCAGCACCTGGAAGGCGGCCAGCAGCGTCATGAAGGTCGTGGTCCCGTGCTTCCGCGCCGTCTCGTGGATCGCCGCGGAAAGCTCCGCCCCCAGGTCCAGCTCCACCATGCCGCCGCGGAAGGACTGCAGCGCGGGGTGCGGGCGGTCCGTCGGCAGCGCCAGCGTGGGGACGCCGGCCAGCCGCTCGCGCCAGTGCGCCAGCTCCCCCTCCAGCGCCTCGCCGTCCAGCCGCCCGCGCTGCCAGAGGGCGAAGTCCGCGTACTGCACCGGCAGCGGGGGCAGCGCCGCGTCCCGCCCCTCGCGCTCCGCCGCGTACAGCGCCTCCAGCTCGTCGTACAGCACGTTCAGCGACCAGGCGTCGCCCGCGATGTGGTGCAGCGCCAGCAGCAGCACGTGGTCGTCGTCCGCCACGCGCAGCAGCGAGGCGCGGACGACCGCCTGCGCCAGGTCGAACGAGGTCTGGTTGTCCGCGCGCGTCAGCCGCCGCACCTCCCGCTCGCGCTCCGCCTCGGGGAGCGCGGAGAGGTCGTGGACGGGAAGGGGAAGCCGGAGCTCGGGGAGGATGACCTGCACCGGCTGCCCGTCCGCCAGGCGGAAGACGGTGCGCAGCGATTCGTGCCGGCCGATCAGCGCGTCCAGCGCCCGGCGGAGCGCGTCGACGTCCAGCGGCCCGCGGAGGCGGAAGGTGACGGGCATGAGGTAGGCGTTGGCCGCCGCGCCCAGCTGCTCCACGAACCAGAAGCGCTGCTGCGCGAAGCTCAGCGGCACCTCCCCGCCGCGCGGCTGCGGCACCAGCGGCGGCGCCGGCGGCTTTCCCCCGGCACGCGCCGCGACGGCCCGCGCCGCCAGGCCGGCGACGGTGGGATGCTCGAACACCGCGCGCAGCGGCAGCTCCGCGCCGAAGGCCTCGCGGATGCGGGAAACCACCTGCGTGGCCCGCAGCGAGTGCCCGCCCAGGTCGAAGAAGCTGTCCTCCACTCCCGGGCGCGTCCCCAGCACCGCCTCGAAGATCCCGGCGACCAGCTCCTCCGCCGGCGTGCGCGGCGGGGCGCGGTGCGTGGCCGCGGCCGACGGCTGCGGCGCGGGGAGCGCCTTGCGGTCCACCTTGCCGTGCGCGTTCAGCGGCAGCCGGTCCAGGACGACGAGCTCCGTCGGCACCATGTGCGCGGGGAGGACGGCGGCCAGCGCCTCGCGCATCGCGGCCGGCGTGGGCGCCGCCTCCCCCGCGGGGGTGACGTAGCCGACCAGCCGCACGTCGCCCGGCGTGTCCTCGCGCGCGACGACGGCCGCCGCGCCCACCTCGGGGAGGGCGGCCAGCGCGGCCTCCACCTCGCCGGGCTCGATGCGGAAGCCGCGCACCTTCACCTGGAAGTCCGCGCGGCCCAGGTAGTCCAGCTGCCCGTCCGCGCGCCAGCGCACGCGGTCGCCGGTGCGGTACATCCGCGCGCCGGGAACGCCCGCGTACGGGTCGGGGACGAAGCGCTCCGCGGTGAGCGCCGGCCGCGCCAGGTAGCCGCGCGCCACGCCGGCGCCGCCGATGTACAGCTCGCCGATCGCCTGCGGCGGAACCAGGCGAAAGCCGCGGTCCAGCACCCACGCCATCGCCCCCGGCGCCGGCGCGCCGATCGGCGGCTCGCCCTCGTCCCCGGCGTCCAGGGGCGCGGTGAGGGTGCTGAAGATGGTGGTCTCCGTGGGCCCGTACAGGTTCAGCAGCCGGACCGCCGCGCCCCAGCGGCGCGCCACCGCCCGCGGCAGCGCCTCGCCGGCCACGAAGACGGTGTGCAGGTCGGGGAGGTCGGCTTCCGGCGTGGCGGCCAGCATCGACGGGACGGTGACCATGGTGTTGATCCGCTCCGCGCGCAGCAGCGCCGCCATCTCCGCCCCGGGCGCGATGCGCTCGCGGTGCACCAGCACCAGGCAGCCGCCGTGCAGGAGCGCGGTGCCCAGCTCCATCACGAAGAGGTCGAAGGTGAAGGGCGTGGACTGCAGCATCCGCGCGCCCGGCTCCAGCATCCACGCCCCCGTGGCCGCCGCCGCGCCGATGTTGCGGTGCGGGACGATGACGCCCTTGGGAATGCCCGTCGAGCCGGAGGTGTAGAGGACGTACGCCGCCCCGTCCGCGTCCACCTCCACCGCCAGCGGCCCGGCATCCTCCCCCCGCGCCGCCGCTTCCTCCTCGTGGAGGTCCACGACGGGCGCCGCGTCCTCCACCCCC
>DASTNU010000361.1:0-2155 GCA_035720605.1 Longimicrobium sp.
GAACGAGGCGCGGCGAAATCGACACGGGTCGCCGAGGGACGCGAAGGCCGCCCGCGGGGGACGCGGGCGGCCTTCGGCCGGGCGCGTCACATCGTCTTCAGGTACTCGGCCAGCTTGGCCATCGTCTGGTTGCCCAGCTCCACCGCGCCGTACTGCACGGCGCCGCTGCGCTGCGCGGCGGTCGCGAAGAGCATCCGCGAGGTCAGGCGGGTGCGGCCGCCCTCGTCGCCGAAGGTCACGGTCACCTGGAAGAGGTTGGGATCGTCGTCCATGTCCTCGCCATGGTCGTAGACCAGGCGCTCGGGGCGCACGATCTCGCGGTAGACGATGCGGTTGGGATAGTCGGTGCCGTCCGGGCCGTGCATGGTGAAGCGGCAGGCGCCGCCCACGCGCACCTCGCACGCGTGCATGGTGATGGTGAAGCCGTCCGGGCCCCACCAGTGCTGCAGGTGCCGCGGGTCCGTCCACGCCTGGAAGACGAGCTCCGGCCGGGCGTCGAACACGCGCGTGAGCACGATCTCGCGGTCCGCGGTGGAGGTGGGGTCGATGGTGGTCTGCTCGCTGGACATGGCTGCCTCGCTTCGGGTTCGGGTTCGTGTGCGACTGCGTTCGGTGGATGCGGATCAGGAGCTCGCGGCGAGCGCGGCGATGACCTCGCCCAGGCGGTCCAGCGTCTCCGCCCACCCGCCGAAGGCGCCGGAGCCGGCCCACCCCGCGTAGTCCTCGGGCGACTGGAAGAGGATGCTCAGCCGCACGGTCGTCCGGCCGTCCGCCTCGTCCCAGGTCGCCGTCTCCACCGCCTCGTGGCCGGGCATGGCCTCGAATCCCCAGGTGTTCACGATGCGGGCGGGCGGATCCACCTCGCGGTACACGCCGGAGAAGGCGGCCTCGCTGCCGCCGGGCCCCGCCATCACGTAGCGGAAGCGCCCGCCGACGCGCAGGTCGATCTCGCACGAGACGAGGATGGTGCCTCGCGGGCCGTACCAGCGCGCCACGTGCTCCGGCCGGGTCATCGCCTCGAACACCAGCGCGCGCGGCGCGTCGAAGGTGCGCACGGCGACGGCCTCGCGGTTGCCGGGGGCGGTGGAGGCGGGCGCCGGGCCGGCGTCGGCGGCGAGCGTGGGGGTCATCGTTCTTCTCCGCGTGGATGGTGAAAGGGCGTCTCCGGCGTGCAGCCGGCGCTACGGGTTGCCTGCGTCGTCCTTCGTTTCGCGAGCCTGCAGCTCGCGGAGGTACGCGTCCAGCCGGTCGAACCGCTGTTCCCAGTGGACGCGGTACTGCTCGACCCAGTCGTTCACCGTCCTCAGCGGCTCCGCCTGCAGCCGGGCGGGGCGCCACTGCGCCTCGCGGCCCCGCTCGATGAGCCCCGCGCGCTCCAGCACCTTGAGGTGCTTGCTGACGGCGGGAAGGCTCATGTCGAACGGCTCCGCCAGCTCCTTGACCGTGGCTTCGCCCTTTGCCAGGCGCGCCAGGATCGCCCGCCGCGTGGGGTCGGCGAGCGCGGAGAAGGTGAGGCTGAGCGGGTCGAGCGTTGTCATAGTAGTTAACCGATTGGTTACTTAACCTATCGGTAAAGTACACAGCGTGGAGGAGGGTGTCAAGAGGGTTGTGTGGGGGTGATGCCGGATCCTGCAAAAGACCAGGTGGCCCCACGTGGCCGCCCTCGCGCCCGGCGGTTGAAACCGCTGCTGGAACGTCACGAAGTCCGCCTGCGCGGACTGTCCCGGGTCGGGTGAGTGCCGCGCTGGACGGATCTGCGCCCGTGCAGGTGAAGCCCCGCGCAGTTTGCGAGGCTTTCCGCGGTCGTTGCGGCGAGTTTACTCGCTCCGGCGCGGAGCCGGTGGCCCCATGTGGCCGCCCTCGCGCCCGGCGGTTGAATTGAAACCGCTGCTGGAACGTCACGAAGTCCGCCTGCGCGGACTGTCCCGGGTCGGGTGAGTGCCGCGCTGGACGGATCTGTGCCCGGTGCAGGTGAAGCCCCGCGCAGTTTGCGGGGCTTTCCGCAGTCGTTGCGGCGAGTTCACTCGCTCCGGCGCGGAGCCGGTGGCCCCACGTGGCCGGCCTCGCGCCCGGCGGTTGAAATCGCTGCTGGAACGTCACGAAGTCCGCCTGCGCGGACTGTCCCGGGTCGGGTGAGTGCCGCGCTGGACGGATC
>DASTNU010000362.1:0-6482 GCA_035720605.1 Longimicrobium sp.
CGGGGCAGGCGAGCGTGCCGATCGGCGGGCCGATCGCGAACACGCGCGTCTACGTGCTGGACGGGGCGGGGGAGCCGGTGCCGGTGGGCGTGGCGGGCGAGCTGTACGTCGGCGGCGCGGGGGTGGCGCGCGGCTACGCGAACCGCGCCGCGCTGACGGCCGAGCGCTTCGTCCCCGACCCGTTCTCCTCCGACCCGGGTGCGCGGCTGTACCGCACGGGCGACGTGGTGCGCTGGACGGAATCCACTCACGCACTCACGCACTCACGCACTCACGCACTCGAGTTCGTCGGGCGCAACGACGCGCAGGTGAAGGTGCGCGGCTTCCGGGTGGAGCTGGGCGAGATCGAGGCGCGGCTGCGGGAGCACGAGAATGTCCGCGATGCCGTCGTCATCGCCCGCGAGGACGTCCCCGGCGACCGGCGGCTGGTGGCGTACGTCGTGGGCGACGAGGGCGTGGAGGTGGAGGCGCTGCGGGCGCATCTGTCGACGCGGCTGCCGGAGTACATGGTGCCGGCGGCGTACGTGCGGCTGGATGCGCTGCCGCTGACGCCCAGCGGCAAGCTGGACCGCCGCGCGCTCCCCGCCCCCGAGGGCGACGCCTACGCGCGGCGCGAGTACGAGGCGCCGGCGGGGGAGACGGAGACCGCGCTGGCGGCCATCTGGTCCGACGTGCTGCGCGTGGAGCGGGTGGGGCGCCGGGACAGCTTCTTCGAGCTGGGCGGCCACTCCCTCACCGCGGTGCAGGTCGTCTCCCGCGTGCGGCAGGCGCTGGGGGCGGAGGTGGCGCTGGCGGACGTCTTCTCCCATCCCACGCTGGAAGCGCTGGCGGGCCGCGTGCGCGGCGTGCGGCGCCAGTGGGCCGCGGACCGCGCCATCCCCCTGCGCCCGGCCGGCACGCAGCGCCCGCTCTTCCTGGTGCACGAGGGGATGGGGTCGGTGGCGTACGCGCAGGTGCTGCATCCGCACGTGGACGCCGGCATCCCCGTCTACGCCCTGCCGGCGCCCGCCGCCGCGGAGCCGCAGCCGCGTACGGTGGAAGGGATGGCGGCGCGGCTGGCGCGGATGGTCCGCGAGGTCCAGCCCACGGGGCCCTACCGCCTGGCCGGGTGGTCGTTCGGCGGCATCCTGGCGTACGAGACCGCCGCGCAGCTGATGGGGCAGGACCAGGCGGTGGAGTTCGTCGGCATCATCGACACCCACCTGGTGACCGGCACCCGCGTGCCGGCGCAGGAGCGCGGCTACGACTACGGGCTGCTGCTCAGCATGCTGCGCCTGGCGGAGCTTTCCGAGGACGGCGGAGACGCGCGGCTGGAGGAGCAGGCGCCCGCCGCCGCGGGGATGGACCTGGAGACCTTCGTCCGGCGGTGCAGGGAGAAGGGGCTCCTTCCGGGCCACGCCACGGCGGCGCAGGCTTCGGAGATGCAGAACCGCCTGTGGGCCCACCGCCGCTCGCTGCGCGGCTGGTTCCCGCAGCCGCTGCCGGTCCCCGTCCACTTCTTCCCCGCGCAGGGGAGCGCCGATCCCGACCCGGGCCGCGGCTGGCAGGCCCTCCTCCCCCAGGCGTCGATGCGGGTGACGCCGGTCCCCGGGACGCACCTGTCGATGATGGAAGCGGGGAACGTCGCGCGCCTGGGCGAGGCGCTCTCCGGCGGGATCCGCGACGCCGCCGCAGGCCCCAATGCGCCACCACGAGAGGAGTACGCGCCGCTGGTCACGCTGCGCTTCGGCGGGGCCGGGGGCGAGCCGCTGTTCTGCGTTCCCGGGGCGGGGGCGAGCGCGGCCAGCTTCACCGACCTGGCGGGGTGCCTGGACCCGGCGCGGCCGGTGCACGCCTTCCAGCCCCGCGGGCTGGAAGGGGGCCTGCCCCACACCACCGTGGCGGCCGCGGCGGAGAGCTACCTGCAGGCGCTGCAGCGGGTTCAGCCCGCCGGTCCCGTGCACTTGCTGGGACACTCCTTCGGCGGATGGGTGGCGCTGGAGATGGCGCTGCGCCTCTCGAAGGCCGGGCGCACCGTGGGCTCGCTGGCCATCCTGGACAGCGAGGTCCCGGGAGAAGACGGCAACCGCGCGGGGGAATACGATGCGCGCGAGGCCTTCCTGAACCTGGTGGAGGTCTTCGAGCTGACCGCGGAGCGGTCGCTGGGGATCGTCCCGGACGAGATCGCCGGGCTGGACGAGGAGGGGCTGCTGGCGCTGCTGCACGGGCGGCTGGTGCCGCTGGGCCTGCTTCCCCGGCGCTCGGAGCCGGAGGTGCTGCGCGGCACCCTGCGGACCTTCGCCGCGGCGCTGCGTTCCGCCTGGACGCCGGACGAACCCTATCCTTATCCGCTGGATCTTGTAATGTTGCACGATCCGCGGTATAATCCGGAGACTAATCAGCTTCGGATGGCGGAAACGGTTCGCTTGTGGAGGCGGTGGGCACCCGCGCTCACCCTCACCATCGGTACCGGCAGCCACGTCACGGCCCTGAAACAGCCTCACGTCACGGGGTTGGCTGCGCACCTGGCTCGCGTCCATCCCTTCTCCGGGCTTCCTTCAAAGGTTGTCGGGATCGGCACGTAAATCCCGCTCGCACCGGCCGGACCGCCGCCCGCGCGGTCCTGCCCCAGGGGAGCCACGTTGTCATCGATGTCATAATTTCCGCCTGATTTCAGTTAATCGCCGTCGTTTCAGGTTCCTCCGCGACCGGGCCGGCGAGCCACGCCGCCCGGGGCGTTCACCCCCGCTGTCGACCGCCACGCCGACATGCCCAGCCAGCGCGTGATCAGCTCATCCCAGGACCAGCGCAGGGTGCCGACGGACGGCCACCCGGGCACCGCCGCATCCGCGGAGGAAGCCGGGGGGACCGCCGTCGCCTTCCTGTTCCCGGGGGTGGGCGACCAGTACCCGCAGATGGCGCGCGGCCTGTACGAGGCGGAGCCGGTGTTCCGGGCGGAGGTGGACCGCTGCGCGGAGATCCTGCGCGCGCACCTGGGCACGGACGTGCGCGAGGCGCTCTACCCCGGCGACGCACCGGCGGAGGACGGCGCCGGCCCCGCGAGGATCGACCTGCGGCGGATGCTGGGGCGGGATGGCGCGGCGGAGGCGGGCGCGCTGGCGCGGACGGAGCTGGCCCATCCGGCGGTCTTCGCGGTGGAGTACGCCCTGGCGAGGCTGTGGATGGAGCGGGGGATCGTCCCGGAGTGCCTGCTGGGGCACTCCCTGGGCGAGTACGTGGCCGCCACGGTGGCGGGCGTATTTCCGCTGGAGGACGCGCTGGCGCTGGTGGCGGCGCGGGCGCGGATGATCGACGCGCTCCCCGCGGGGGCGATGCTCGCCGTGCCGCTGGACCCGGAGGCGCTGCGTCCGCACCTGCGGGACGGCGCGGCGCTGGCGGCGGTGAACGCTCCCGGCCTGTGCACCGTCTCCGGCACGCCGCGGGCGGTCGCGGCGCTGGAGGGCGCGCTGGCGGCCGTGGGGGTGACCACGCGCCGCCTGCAGGCCTCGCACGCCTTCCACTCCGCGGCGATGGAGCCGGTGGCCGCACGGCTGGCGGAGCGGGTGCGCGGGATGGAGCTGCGGGCGCCCTCCATCCCCTTCCTTTCCAACGTCACCGGCACCTGGATCACCGCGGAGCAGGCGACCGACCCCGCGTACTGGGCCACCCACCTGACGCGCACGGTGCGCTTCGCCGACGCGCTGCACGAGGCGCTGCGGACGCCCGGCCGGGTGTTCCTGGAGGTGGGCCCGGGGCGCACGCTGGGCACCTTCGCGCTGCACGCGGGGGCGCCGGAGCCGTCGGTCCTGGCCTCGCTGCGGCACGCCTACACCCGCCGGCCCGACACGGAGTTCTTCGCGGAGACGCTCGGCCGGCTGCGGAGCACGGAGGTGCTGCGACACGCCGCCCACGTGGCGCCGGGCACGGAGACGGAGCGCGCCGTGGCGGCGCTCTGGCGCGAGCTGCTTCCCGGCGCGCGGGTGGCGGCGCGCGACGACTTCTTCGCCCTGGGCGGTCACTCGCTGCTGGCCATGCAGGTGCTGGCCCGCCTGCGCGAGGCGTTCCGCGTCCGCCTTTCGCTGCGCGACTTCTTCGCGTCGCCCACGGTGGCGGACCTGGCGGCGCAGGTGGACGCCGCGCGCGCGGCCGGGGCGCGGGCCGTCCCCCCGCCGATCCCGGCCGTCCCGCGCGACGGCCCGCTCCCGCTCTCCTTTGCGCAGGAGCGGCTCTGGTTTCTGGAGACGCTGGGCGCCGCGGGGGCGTACAACGTCCCGCGCCGGCTGCGCCTGCGGGGCGCGCTGGACCGCCACGCGCTGGTCCGGGCGCTGGACCGCATCGTCGCGCGGCACGAGGCGCTGCGGACGACCTTCGGGGTGGTGGACGGGGCGCCGCGGCAGCGCGTCGGCGCGGCGGAGGAGAGCGCGTTCCGCCTGCGCGAGCACGACCTGCGCGGCGCGGCCGGGGCGGCGGCGGAGCTGGAGCGCCTGGTGGCGGAAGAGGCGGACGCGCCCTTCGACCTGGAGCGGGGACCGCTGGTCCGCGGGCGGCTGGTCCACCTGGCGGACGACGACCACCTGCTGCTGGTGACGATGCACCACATCGTCTCCGACGGCTGGTCGCTGGACGTGCTGGCCGGCGAGCTGGGCGCGCTCTACGCCGCCTTCGCGGCCGGCGAGGGCGATCCGCTGCCGCCGCTGCCGCTGCAGTACGCGGACTACGCGGCGTGGCAGCGCCAGTGGGTGGCGGGCGAGGCGCTGGCGGAGCAGGGGGCGTACTGGGAGCGCGCGCTGCGGGACGCGCCGGGGCTGCTGGAGTTGCCGCTGGACCGCCCGCGCCCGGCGCGGCAGGAGCTGGCGGGTGCGTCGGTACCGGTGGCGCTGGACGCGGAGCTGTCGGCGGCGCTGGCGGCGCTGGGCCGGCGGCACGGCACCTCGCCGTTCATGACGCTGATGGCGGCGTGGTCGCTGGTGCTGGGGCGGCTGGCGGGGCAGGAGGACGTGGTCGTCGGCATCCCCGCCGCCAACCGCGGCCGCGGGGAGATCGAGGGGCTGATCGGCTTCTTCGTCAACTCGCTGGCGCTGCGGGTGGACCTCTCCGGCTCGCCCACCGTGGCGGAGCTGCTGGCGCGGGTGAGGGCGCGGGCGCTGGAGGCGCAGCAGCACCACGACATCCCCTTCGAGCAGGTGGTGGAGCGGGTGCAGCCGGTGCGCAGCCTGGCCCACACCCCCGTCTTCCAGGTGATGCTCACCTGGGAGGGCGCGCCGCCGGCGCTCGCGCTCCCGGGCCTGGCCCCCGCGCAGCTGGAGCGCTGTCCGCAGGGAACGTGCAAGTGCGACCTGGCGCTCTTCCTCTCCGAGACGGAGGGGCGGATCGGGGGCGAGCTGTACTACGCCACCTCGCTCTTCGACCGGGCGACGGTGGAGCGCTGGCTGGGCTACCTGCGCCGCGTGCTGGAGGGGATGGCGGCGGATGCGAGCCGCCCGGTGGACCGGCTGGAGATGCTGCCGGAGGCGGAGCGCCGCCAGCTGGTCGATGGATGGAACGCGGGCACGGCGCTTCCGGCCGATGCGTGCGTCCACGAGAGCTTCGAGCGCCAGGCGCAGCGGACCCCGGACGCCGTCGCCCTCTCGGTCGATGACCAGGCGCTGACGTACGCGGAGCTGGACGCGCGCGCCAACCGGCTGGCGCACCACCTCCGCGCCCGCGGCGTGGGTCCGGAGGTGCTGGTGGCGCTCTGCCTGGAGCCGGGCGTGGAGATGATGGCCGCCGTGCTTGGCGTGCTGAAGACCGGGGGCGCCTACCTGCCGCTGGATCCCGCGTATCCGCCTGACCGCATCGCCTACATGCTGGGCGATTCGGGCGCGCGGGTGCTGGCCACGCACTCCGCGCTCCTGGACGGCCTGCCGCTGGAGGGGGTGGAGGCGGTGGTCCTGGATCGGGATGCGGACCGGATCGCCTCCTGCCCGGACACGCGGCCCGCGATTCCCGATTCCCCGTTCCCTGTTTCCTCCAGGCTGGCCTACGTCATCTACACCTCCGGCTCCACCGGCCGGCCGAAGGGCGTGCGGGTGGAGCACGGCGCGCTGGCGGCGACGATGGCCGCGGCGGAGCGGGCGTTCGGCTTCGGGGCGGAGGACCGCGCGCCGTCGCTGGCCAGCTTCGCCTTCGACATCTGGCTCTTCGAGTCCCTCCTGCCCCTCCTCGCCGGGGGGAGCGTGCGGATGTTCGCCCGCGATCGCGTCCTCGAGGTGCCGCGGCTGGTGGAGGACCTGGCGTCGTGCACCGTGCTGCACGCCGTCCCCGCGCTGATGCGCCGCATCGTCCAGGAGGTGCGCGCGACGCCGGAGGGAGTGCTCCCCGGCCTGCGGCGCGCGTTCGTGGGCGGAGACGCGGTCGCGCCGGACCTGCTGGAGGAGATGCGCGCCGCCTTCCCCGCGGCGGAGATCCACGTCCTCTACGGCCCTACCGAGGCGGCCATCATCTGCGCCGCGCACCGGTTGGGC
>DASTNU010000363.1:0-3470 GCA_035720605.1 Longimicrobium sp.
ACCTTCTGCGTGCAGCGCATTCACGAGGCCGAGCGCGGCGCCGCGGCGGAGATGCGGACCATGCGCGACGGCGAGGTGGTGCCGGCGTGCGTGCAGACCTGCCCGTCGGAGGTCTTCGTCTTCGGCAACATGTCCGATCCGCAGAGCGCGGTGTCGCAGGCGGCGCACAGCTACCGCGGCTACCGCGCGCTGGGCGAGCTGAACACGCACCCCGCCATCGTCTACCTGAGCAAGGTGACCCTGCACGAGCCCGCGAACGGCGGCCACGCGGCGTGGCCCGCGGCCCAGGGCGGCAGCACCGAACACATGCCGCAGGGCGGCCAGAGCCAGGGAGGGCACTGAGATGGTTACGGAGACGCAGGCCGTGACGCGCTCGGCCTTCCACCCGGAGGTCGAGAGCTACGAGCAGGTGAACCGCGACGCCATGCGGCTGCTCACCCGGCCCGGAAAGGGCTACCTGGCGCTGCTGGCCATGGCGGTGTCGCTGGTGGGGCTGCTGGTGATCGCCGAGCTGCACAACATCATCTTCGGCCTGGGGATGATCGGCGACAACTGGGCGGTGATGATCACCACCTTCGTGTTCTGGGTGGGCATCGGCCACGCGGGGACGCTGATCTCGGCCATCCTGTACCTGTTCCGGGCGCCCTGGCGGCAGGCCATCTACCGCTTCGCCGAGGCGATGACGGTGTTCGCGGTGCTCACCGCGGCGCTCTTTCCGCTGCTGCACATCGGCCGCCCCTGGTTCTTCTACTGGCTGCTGCCCCTCCCCAGCCAGCGGGGGATCTGGCCCAACTTCCGCAGCCCGCTGCTGTGGGACGTGTTCGCCGTGACCACCTACCTCACGGTGAGCTCGGTCTTCTTCTACATCGGCCTCATCCCCGACATCGCCGCCGCGCGCGACACGACGACGGACCCGATGCGGAAGAAGGTGTACGGCGTGCTGTCGCTGGGGTGGCGGGGGACGGACCGCGAGTGGCGGCACTTCACCCGGGCCTACCTGTTCCTGGCCGCGCTGGCCACCCCGCTGGTGCTCTCGGTGCACTCGGTGGTGTCGTGGGACTTCGCGGTCTCCATCGTCCCCGGGTGGCACACCACCATCTTCGCCCCGTACTTCGTGGCGGGCGCAATCCTGTCCGGCGTGGCGATGGTGGTCACCATCATGGTGCCGGTGCACCGGATCTTCCGGCTGGGGGCGTACTTCACGCCGGTGCACTACGACCGGCTGGCCAAGCTGCTGCTGCTGACTTCGTGCATCGTGGGCTACGCCTACGGCATGGAGTACTTCATGGCCTACTACTCCGGCGAGCTGTACGAGCGGGACGTGTTCTGGGACCGCGTGACGGGCGACTACTGGTGGGCGGGGTGGAGCATGATCACCTTCAACGCCATCGTCCCGCAGCTGCTGTGGATCAAGAAGATCCGCATGAACCTGAACGCGTTCTTCATCATCTCGGTGTTCGTGAACATCGGGATGTGGTTCGAGCGCTTCGTGATCATCGTGCCCTCGCTCAGCCACAGCTACGAGCCCTGGAAGTTCTGGAACCTGCACATGACCTGGGTGGACGCCAGCCTGCTGCTGGGCTCGTTCGGCTGGTTCTTCATGTGGTTCCTGCTCTTCCTGCGCTACCTGCCGGGGCTGAGCATCGCGGAGATCAAGGAGGTGCTGCCGCCGCCGATGAAGCACGCGGGCCCGGCGCACCACGCGCACGAGGAGGCGGAGATGGTGGCGGAGACGCTCCCCAGCGGCTACAAGGAGTTCGAGGTCCGATGAGCAAGCTGCGTACGGGTGTCCTGGGGGTGTTCCCCCACCTGGACACCGCCACGGAGGCGATTCGCCGGCTGCGGAGGGAGGGGTTCGAGCTGACGGTGTACTCGCCCACCCCGCGGCACGAGGTGGAGGAGGCGCTGGGGACCAAGGAGAGCCCGGTGCGCATCTTCACCCTGAGGGGCGCCTTCACCGGCACGGCGGCGGGGACCGCGCTGGCCTCCTGGGCCTCCATCGTGTGGCCGCTGGTGGTGGGCGGCAAGGAGATCATCTCCCTGCCGGCGTTCAGCGTGATCATGTTCGAGCTGACGATCCTGATCGGGGCGCTCAGCACGGTGGCCGGCCTGTTCCTGCTGGGCCGCCTGCCGCACCTGGGGCCCCAGGAGGCGCCGATGTACCACCCGTCGTTCACCGGCGGCAACTTCGGCGTGTTCGCGCACGCCCCCCGCGACCGCTACGGCGACGTGCAGCGGATCATGACGGAGAGCGGATCGGAGGAGGTGCTCGTTGACCACCGCTAACCTGGCGCGCCGGGGGGTGCTCGCGGCGTCCGCCATCGTCCTCTGCGCCTGCACCGACTGGGCGGGGTACGACCTGGACCGCGCCTCGGGCGCGGTGCCGGCGTTCTCGACGATGCGCAATGACGTGACGCCCGACCCGTACCAGATGCCGCGCGAGCCGGTGCCGGGCACCGTCCCCACGCAGCACCCGCTGGGCGACGTGCCGGCCGCGTACACGCAGGCGCAGCTGGACAGCATCGCCCCCACGCTCGCCAACCCGCTGCCCCGCACCCCGCAGGTGCTGGCGCGCGGCCGGCTGCAGTACGAGCGCAACTGCGCCGTCTGCCACGGCGCCGCGGGCGACGGGGCGGGGACGGTGATCGACGCGCAGAACAAGTTCCCGTTCGCGCCGGCGCTGAACGCCGCGGCCACGGCGGGCCGCTCCGACGGCTACCTGTACGCGGTGATCGACGTGGGCCGCAACTTCATGCCGCCGTACGGAAACCGCATCACGCACCTGGACCGCTGGGCGGTGGTGCACTACGTCCGGCAGCTGCAGGGCACCGCGGCGACGCAGGGCCCCCCGCCGGCCGCGGCGCCGGCGGGCGCGCCCGTGGACTCCGCGCCCGCATCCACCCCCGCAACGGTGCCGGGCACTCCCGGCGGCACCGCGCCCTGACCGCAAGCGAGAGATGGCTGCTCACAACGATACGTATCCGCCCCGCGACCTGCCGCTGCGCTTCGCCGCGCCGTCGGCGTTCGCGACCTTCGGCGGGCTGGCGCTGGCGGCCCTGGGGGTGGTGGCGTTCTTCCTGGCGCCCACTCGCGAGCGGGCGTGGAACGCGTTCCACTTCAACTGGATGTTCTGGTCGTCGGTGGCGATCGGGATGGTGCTCTTCGCGGTGGCGCTGCACCTGACCAACGCGCGCTGGGCGTGGTCCATCAAGCGCTTTCCGCTGGGCGGGGTGGCGTTCCTGCCGGTGTCGCTGGTGCTCTTCCCCATCATGCTCATCGGGGGGCGGCACGCGTACTTCCACCACTGGCTGGCCCACGAGGCGGACGGGCACGTGGTGGACCCCATCGCCACGGACCCGGTGCTGCACGCCAAGGAGGCGTGGCTCGACTTCCCCTTCCTCTTTGGCCGCGACCTGGTGGCCCTCCTGGTCCTGTTCGGCCTGGCGACGCTCTTTGCCTACCACCAGCTG
>DASTNU010000364.1:0-2124 GCA_035720605.1 Longimicrobium sp.
TCACCCGCAAGAGCGCGGACGCGGCGCGCGCGGAGGAGGTCGCGGCGCAGGTGGCGCGGCTGCATCCGGCGCGGCCGATCGTTCGATGCGCGCTGCTGCCGTCGCGGCTGGTTCCGCTGCACGGCGGCGAGGCGACCCCCATCGAGGCGCTGGCGGGGCGTCGCGTGCTGGCGGTGGCGGCGCTGGCGCTGCCGGAGCCGTTCATCGAGCACCTCGTCGAGGCCGGCGCGGAAGTCGACGCGGCGACGTATCCGGACCATCACCTCTTCTACCGGGACGATGCGGAGAGCCTCGTGGAGTGGGCGGGCGGAAGGAGGATGGTGATGACGCGGAAGGACGCGGTGAAGCTTCGTCCCCTGCTTCCGCCCTCGGCCGATGCGTTCGTGCTGGAGCAGGACGTGGTGATCGAGAGCGGCGCGGAGACGGTGGACGCGGCGCTGCGGCGCGCGCTGGAGGGATCGGGGCGATGATGCGGGCCGACGTGGTGGTGATCGGGAGCGGGATCGCGGGACTCTCCTTCGCGCTCAAGGCGGCGAAGTACGGCACGGTGGCGCTCATCACCAAGAAGAGCCGCCCCGAGAGCAGCACCAACTACGCGCAGGGCGGCATCGCGGCGGTGTTCGGCGCGGACGACTCGCCGGCGCTGCACATGGAGGACACGCTGGTGGCCGGCGCTGGCCTCTGCCATCCGGACGCGGTCGACGTGCTGGTGCGCGAGGGGCCGGAGCGGGTGCGCGAGCTGATGGAGCTGGGCGTGCGCTTTACCCGCGAGCACGGCGACCTGTCGCTGGGGCTGGAGGGCGGCCACTCCCGCCGCCGCATCGTCCGCGCGGACGACCTGACGGGGCGCGAGATCGAGCGCGCGCTCCTCGCGGCGGCGGCGGCGACGGGGAACGTGCGCGTCTTCGAGAACCACCAGGCGGTGGACCTGCTCACCGCGACCGACCCCGGCACCCTGGGCGACCGCTGCTGCGGCGTGCTGGTGCTCGATTCCGACACCGGCGAGCTGACGCCCTTCCTGGCCCGCGCGGTGATGCTGGCCACGGGCGGCTGCGGCCAGGTGTACCGCCACACCACCAATCCGTCCATCGCGACCGGGGACGGGGTGGCGATGGCGTACCGGGCGGGCGCCAAGGTGGCGAACATGGAGTTCATCCAGTTCCACCCCACGGCGCTGTATCCCGCCCGCGAGCGCACCTTCCTGATCAGCGAGGCCGTGCGCGGCGAGGGCGCGGTGCTGCGGCGCGGCGACGGGTCGACGTTCATGGAGGAATACCACCCCCTGGCCTCTCTGGCGCCGCGCGACGTGGTGGCGCGCGCCATCGACCGCGAGATGAAGCGCAGCGGCGACCCGCACGTGCTGCTGGACTGCTCGGCGATCGCGGAGCACGAGATCCGCGAGCGCTTTCCCAACATCCTGCGCGAGACGGCGGAGCGGGGGATCGACATGCTGCGCGAGCCGCTGCCGGTGGTTCCCGCGGCGCACTACCTGTGCGGCGGCGTGCTGACGGACACGGACGGGCGCACCTCCGTCCCCGGCCTGTACGCGGCGGGGGAGACGGCGTGCACGGGGGTGCACGGGGCCAACCGCCTGGCCAGCAACTCGCTGCTGGAGGCGGTGGTGTTCGCGCACCGCGCGGCGGAGCGGCTGGGCCCGCAGCTGCGCGTCACGCGGCCGCTGGAGCCGGAGCACGTGCCGATGCCCGCCGGCACCGGCGAGGCGGACGGTGCGCTGCTGACGGACGACCGCGAGGAGATCCGCAACGTGATGTGGGACCTGGTCGGCATCGTGCGCTCCGACGAGCGGCTGGGGGTCGCGGAGGCGCGGCTGCGGCAGATCGCGCTGCACGTGAACGGCGTCTGGGCCGACTCGCGCCCCACGGTGGACCTGGCGGAGCTGCGCAACCTGATCCAGACGGCCCTTCTGATCGTCCGCTGCGCCCTGCACCGCAACGAGAGCCGCGGCCTGAACTACAACGTGGACCATCCCTACCGCGACAACGAGCACTGCCTGCTGGACACCATCGTTGTGCGATAGGCTGAAAGCTGCGAAATTCGAATGTCCATCTTTGCCTTTCAGGAGATGAACTGATGTCGCAGACGATTACGCCTGAGGAAGTCGCG
>DASTNU010000365.1:0-2477 GCA_035720605.1 Longimicrobium sp.
TTCCGCCTCGTCCGCGACCCGCTGCTTGAAGGGGTCGTAGCGGCGCGGAATCACAATGCGGAAAAGGAGGTCGCGGATCGGCATCACCTTCTCGTTCGGACGCCGATCCGGCCGCCCCAGCTCCTCCCCGTACGCGTCCACCGCCTGCTCCCACAGCTCCACGCGATCAGCCCAGGCGCGGATCGCCCCGTCGCCGTTGTGTCGGCGCGCCCGCCGGTCACTCCACCACACGCCGGTGTCGGTGCCTTCGATGATCCCCCGCTGCGCGTACCGGAACGTCGTCCACTTCACCTCCTCAGCGAAGGCCGCCCGGATCGGGTGTCCGTCGAGGTATGCCCACATCCGGGCGACTGCGGCCGCGGGGGTGATCTCGTCAGCCATGGCCTCCTCGTCGTCGGCGACCGCCGCGGTGGGCGCCGCTTCTTCTGCTGGTGGTGAAGTGGTACCTGCAGTGGTACGGGCAACGTGGTTGACCGCCTCCGCCTCCGACGTTGCCCGCGTTTCATCCTCACGTTGACCACGTCCCGCAGGTGGTGGTGAACTACGTTGCCCACCTCCCGCCCGACGCGGTAAACGTGGTTGACCACCTTCCGGGGGTGCTGGTGCACCAGGTTGACCAGCCCCTGCACCCATCCGGTCGTCTAGGGGAAGCGCGTCGAACATCCGCAGCTGCCCGGTCTCCGACTCGCTGCGCCGCGTGAGGGCGTCCAGGACCGCCGGCGGGATCTGCGGCTCGTACCGCTGTCGCCGCCACCCCTGCCGCGTGCGGCCCGCGGAATGGATGGTGATCCACCCGCCCACCCTGGCCAGCTGCAGGTGCTTCTTGATGCACGTCGACGTGAGGCCCGTCACGTCCACCAGGTCCAACGCCTTGTGCCCGTTGCCGTCCGGCTCCGCCGCTATCGCCGGGAAACAGTTCCCTCCGTCGGCATCCATGAATTGCGCGAGTCCGTGGAGGACCGCGCGGGTAGTGGGGTGAGGACCGTGCGGCGAGCTGAAGGCGCGCCGCCACATGAACTGAAAGTCGGGAGGTGGCTGGTGCGTCACGGCCTCTTGGCGTTCATCGTACCGCGCGCATCGCCGCGTCGCCGTCCCGCTGGTTCGGCGGGAGGCATGGGAGCCCGGCGAAGGAGAAGAAGGCGTCCTCGTCGGGCACGGGTACCCGCTGGCCAGCCCTCAGCACGTGTCCACCGTCGTGTTTGTAGCCGCGCGTCTGCATGCGGGTCACCACGTGCCTGCCGAGTTCAGCGGGGCCGGTGCGGATCGCCACGATGCACCACCACTCGGCCGGAGGGGTGACCAGCCACAGATCCACGTGCACGCCGTCCGGCCGCCGCACCTGGATGAACTTCGACCCGTTCTTCACCGGCGTTCCCCAGCGGTGCGCCACTCGCCGCACGCTCTCCACGTCGGGCTCCCCGTTTCCCAGCAGGTCGCTGACGTCCAGGGGCTCGGCTACGATCTCGACGTCGCCCACCATCTCACGCTCGCGGCGAATGCTGCCGGCGACCAGCGCCCGCTTCACCACGGGGCCGAGGTCTCCCATGCACTGCGCGGCGATCTCCTTCGCCTGCGCCAGCGGGATGCGCTCGCCGGCGCTCATCTGCTCTCTCCGCGCTGGGCGCGGTGCGCCCGCCGCAACGGACGCCACCAGCCCGGGCGCCCCCAGCACCGAAGAGCCGTCGCCCATGCGTGGCGACGGACGCGGACGCGGCTCATCGGCGGGCCGCTACGAGCGGCCTTGCGGCCGGCCTTTTCCAGCGCCCGCCGCTTCTTCAGCAGCTTGCGCTGGTGCGCCGTCAGCGCCTTGTCGACGGCCGGGTTCGGGCGGTCGTCGCCACGCGCCAGGACGGCCCCCGCCGCCCTCTCCAGCCGGCGCGGAAGGGGTGCGTACTCCGCGGCCAGAGCCGGGTTGTTACGCCGCAGCTCCTCCAGCTGATCGGCGCGCAGGATGTGTCCGGTCTCGGTGTGCATGGGCAGTGCGCTCCTGTCGTTGGATGGTGTCGGTAAGGGCGTGCAGGATGGGCCTGCCGTCGCCGCCACAGTCGGTGCAGCACTCCGATGGCAGCGATGAGCGGACGACGCGGCCGGTGCCGCCGCAGGCCGCGCACAACGGGCCGCTGAGACCGCGGCTCATGCGGCCACCTGCGGCACTTCCAGGCGCCGGATCTTGAGCACCCGGACTGCGCGCTCCAGCTCGGCGCGGAGAGCGGCTAGCGCCTCGGTGCCCTGAGCGGCCGCCGCGGCGGTGATGATGGGAAGCCCGGTCCGGACGGACTCACGCACCTCGTCCCGGCTCGCGTGCCGGCCCTCGGCGAACGCGGTGACTCTCAGCGGCGGCCCGACTTCGAAGAGGGTGCCGCCGCTGCCATCACTCACGAGCGTGTAGCCGCGGGTGATCCAGACGAGGGCCACACCCGGGTTGCGGTCGATCATCTCGCCAGCGGGGTTGCACGCTTCCGCCGGCATCCCGGCAG
>DASTNU010000366.1:0-3181 GCA_035720605.1 Longimicrobium sp.
ACGCCGCCGGACGCCATCCGCCGCAGGGTGACCTCCACCCAGCGCAGCGCGTCGGGGTTCCCCGCGCGCTTCCAGCAGCGCAGGGCGAAGTCCAGGGTGAGCGGCTGCGGGAACTTGGGGGCTCCCGCCAGCCCGCCCCAGGCCAGGTCGAAGCGCGGAACGAGCCCCTGGAAGGCGCGGTCGAGGAGGGAGGGATCGAGCGTGCCCGGCGCCGGCCGCATGTCGGTGTTCTGGCGGACGGCCTTGGTGAGCTGCGCCGCGCCCTGGTCCACGTCCGCGCGGCGGTTCTGCCACGCGTCCGCCACCCCCGCCAGCACCTGGCGGAACGACGGCATCCCGTAGCGCGGCTCCGGCGGGTAGTAGGTGCCGCCGTAGAACGGTGCCCCTTGGGGGGTGAGGAAGACGGTCATGGGCCAGCCGCCGTGTCCCGTCATCTGCTGGACGGCGGACATGTAGATGCTGTCGATGTCCGGCCGCTCCTCGCGGTCCACCTTCACGTTGACGAACAGCTCGTTCATCAGCGCGGCGGTGTCGGGATCCTCGAACGACTCGTGCTCCATCACGTGGCACCAGTGGCAGGCGGAGTAGCCCACGGAGAGGAGGATGGGCCGGTCCGCCGCCCGGGCGCGCTCCAGCGCCTCGGGGCCCCAGGGATACCAGTCCACGGGGTTGTCGCGGTGCTGCAGCAGGTACGGGCTGGTCTCGTTCGCCAGGCGGTTGGGCATCGAGGCTGCGCTGGATGTCGGTCGATACGGAAGCGAACAGGTGCGGCGCGGCAAGGTGCGTACCCTGTGAGCTCCTCCCCCCGGCCCTTCCCGCATCAAACTGCGTGCGGAGAGGGGGAGAGGATACGGCGCCATCCAGGTGCTTCGACCGGCATCCTGCCGGGCGCGGCGCCCCCTCCAGATGAGCACCACTCGCCCACCTCCCCCAAAAAAACATTGGGGGAGGTTGGGGTGCCCGAAAGATCGGGGCGGGCGCATCTCGCTGCGTCCGTGAGGGCCCCCTCCCCCGCTGCGCGGGAAAGGGGAGAATTCGAATGTGCTTCAGCAGCCGGGAGGCTATCGGCACGGGGCAGTCCGCGCAGGCGGACTTCGTGACGTTCCAGCAGCGGTTTCAACCGCCGGGCGTGATCTCCGCCCCGCGCACTCATCCTGCCGCACCCCGTCACCTCGTCACCCTGTCACCTCGTCACTTTGTCACCTCGTCGCCTCGTCGCCTCGTCACCTCGTCACCTCGTCACCTCGTCACCTCGTCACCTTGTCACCCCGTCACCTCGTCACCGTGTCACCCCGTCACCGTGTCACCCCATCACCGCATGGTCCGGAACTTGAACCCGCGGGAACCTCTGCAAGCCCGCCGGCCTATACCGGGGCCGTTCGCGGGCATCGTTCGTTCTGGAACCAGACCGGTCAGGGGAAGAAGATGAAGCAGATCCGCATCGCCGCGGCGCTGGCCGTGGCGCTCGTCGCCGGGCGCGCAGAGGCGCAGGTGTTCACCCCCACGTTCATGTCGCCCGTGCCGGGCAACGACTTCGGCGTGTACGTGAGCGGCATCGGCGAGGTGGGGATCGAAGGGATCTGGCGGCGGATGTCGCGCGGCGGCAGCGACGTGGGCATCCGGGTGGGCTACGCCGACGTGGGCGACGGCGCGCTGCTGGCGGGGATCGAGGTGCGCAACCCCGTGGTGCTGGCCGGCGCGCCGATCGGCCTGGCCTTCACCGCGGGCGCGCAGGGTATCGTGGGCGACGCCACGCAGCTGGGGGGGCAGGTGGGCTTCAGCGTGGGGCAGGCGCTGCCGGCCGGCACCTTCACCATCACGCCGTACATCCACCCCCGCCTGGCCGTGCTCGTCGATCCCGACGCCGACGAGGCCGCGGGGGAGGACGAGATCGACGTGGACGTGCTGGCCGACATCGGCGCGGACTTCGCCTTCGCGGGGGGCGTGACCCTGCGGCTGGGCATCAACCTGGCCGACGGGGCGGACTGGGGGCTGGGCCTGGCCTGGCGCAACTGACCGCCCGCGCGGTCCCCGTCGTTCCGACGCGAGCGCTCACCGCCGGACCGCGGGCCCCGGCGGTGAGTTTCGTCTCCCTCTTTTCTTGATCCGGGCCGATGCAGCGAGCCGACCTCCACATCCACACCCGCGCCTCCGACGGCGAGCTGGCCCCCGCGCAGGTGGTGCGCGCCGCGGCCGACGCGCGCCTGGACTACATCGCCATCACCGACCACGACACCATCGACGGCCTGGCGGAAGCGCTGGCGGCGGCCGAGGGAGGGCCCGTCCACGTGATCCCCGGGGTGGAGGTGAGCGCGCAGCAGGAAGGGGTGGAGGTGCACGTCCTGGGCTACCACGTCCGCCCGCACGCCGAGCCGCTGCTGGCGCACCAGCGCAGCGCGCTGGGGCGGCGGCAGGAGCGGGCGCGGGAGATGGTGCGCATCCTCCAGGGGCAGGGGATCGCCATCGACTACGAGGACGTGCTGCGCGCCGCCGGCGTCGACGCGCGCGCCATCGGCCGGCCGCACGTGGCGCGGGCGCTGGTGGCGGGAAAGCACGTGCGGTCGATGGGCGAGGCGTTCGAGCGCTACCTGGCGGACGGCGGCCTGGCCTTCGTGCCCACCGAGCTCCCCTCCGCGCGCGACGCCATCGCCATGATCCGCGCCTCGGGCGGCGTGGCGGTGTGGGCGCATCCCCATCCCGACGTGCTGGAGCCGTTCGCGCCCCTCTTCGCGGAGATGGGGATGGAGGGGCTGGAGGCCATGCGCCCCAACACGCAGCCGCAGGAGGGAAAGCGGATGCGCTCCGTGGCCCGGGGCCTGGGGATGTTCGTCACCGGGGGATCGGACTGGCACGGGCCGCACCGCATGCGGCTGGGCGACTTCTTCATCCCCGCGGACGAGGTCCGGGAGTTGCTCGACCGCGCACCGTCCGGCTGATGGACCGGGCCGGGCCGCAACCGCATCCTCCGGAGCCGGCCGTGAATCCCAGCGAGCGTCCGTCCCGAGGTCTGCGCGACCCGTGGGTGATCCCCGGGCTCGCGCTGCTCGCCGTGCTCACCGTCC
Organism: Longimicrobium sp.; assembly: GCA_035720605.1. GTDB lineage: Bacteria > Gemmatimonadota > Gemmatimonadetes > Longimicrobiales > Longimicrobiaceae > Longimicrobium. Next base: position 3,063 of record DASTNU010000366.1, read on the forward strand.
TCGTCGCCGCCGTGTACGCCGGCCAGCCGCAGTCCGCGGGCGAGGTGGGCGGCCGCGCGTGGGTGGCGCTCTCGCCGGACGCATACACGCCGCGCATGGCCCGCGCGCGCGAGCGGGCC
>DASTNU010000367.1:0-2396 GCA_035720605.1 Longimicrobium sp.
CAGGCCCGCGACCGCGTCCGCGACGAACGCGCCCGCGACGTCGTCCGCCGACCGCGGGTACGACGTCGTCAGGACGAGGACCTTCACCGCCGCCCCCTCAGCGTCGAACCGGACGGAACACGAGCGGCGCCGCGAGCGCGAAGGCCAGGACGAGGATCAGCGTGTGCGGGCGCATGGCGGCGCGATCGGCGAGGGAGATGCGGACGGATGGGATGCCGTCCGGGCGCGCGGGACGGAACGGGTTTATCTTTGGATGCGGATGGTTCCGGACGGTACCGCGGGACGGACGGCGGGGAAGCCTGGCGGAGGAGCCTGCTCCGGTGGAAACTAATGGGCGTCCGGAATGGCGCAACCCCTGGATTGGCCCGGGCGGCGCGAATCACCCAACGGACGCGGGGCGGCGGCGGTAGTATGCTCCGGAACGCCGCGCGACGTGGCGCGGCCGGAGCAGTCCCGCGGAGAAGGTCCAGCGACGATGAGGAACCCGGTTCGATATGCCCTGGCGGCGCTGCTGGCCGCCGCCGCCGCGGTCCCCGCGGCGGCGCAGCCCGGCGAGCAGCCGCCCTTTCGTGAAGACGCGGCGCGCCAGCCCTTCGACGCGCTGCTGCGGCACCGTACGGAGCTGCAGCTGAGCGCCGACCAGGTGCGGCGCATCGAGACGATCGGCCGGCAGCTGGAGGAGCGCAACGCGCCGCTGCGCGATCGGCTGGCGCACGAAACCCGGCGGTGGCGCGAGGAGCGCCGCGCGCAGCTGGAGCGGATGACGCCGCGGGAACGCCGGGCGGAGCTGCGCCGCATGCGCCTGCACCGCGGCGAGCCGCCGGTGCCGGAAGCGCTGCGCCCCACCGTGCACCAGATGCGCGTGAACATCAACGACGCCATGCACCAGGCGCAGGGCGTGCTCTCCGCGGAGCAGCGGGTGCGCGCGCAGGACCTCATGCGGCGCCAGCTGCGCTCGGACCGCGCCCGCGCCGACGAGCTCCGCGCCCGCCGCCGTGCGGAGGAGGCGGAGCGGATGCGGCGGCGCCCCAGGCTCCGGCAGCCGTGAGCGCCGCCGCCGCGTCGCTCCCGGTGGAGCTGGCGCCGCCGCGCGCCGTCGCGCCGCCCGACGAGCCGGCCCTGGTGGAGCGCGTGCGCCGCGGCGACCCCGCGGCGTTCGACGCGCTGGTGACGCGCTACCTGCGCCGCGCCTTCGCCGTGGCGTACCGGCTGCTGGGCAACCGCGAAGACGCGGAAGACCTGGTGCAGGAGACCTTCATGGCCGTCCTGCAGAAGATCGACCGGTTCGAGCGGGGACGCCCGTTCTCTCCCTGGTTCTTCCGCATCCTGGTGAACCGGGGGCTGAACGCCCGCAAGGCCCGCGCGGTGCGCGCCACGGACGAGATCCCGGGCGACGCGGCCGCGGCGGGCGCGTCGCCGGAGCGGCACGCGGAGCAGGCGGAGCTGCGCGCGCGCCTGCGCCGGGCGATGGAAGCGCTGCCGGAGCGGCAGCGCGTGATCGTGGAACTGTTCGAGCTGGAGGGCTTTGGCGGGCCGGAGATCGCGGAGATCCTGGAGATTTCCGACGGAACCGTCCGCTGGCACCTTCACGAGGCCCGCAAGGCGTTGCGGCAGGCGCTGGCGGCGTACGAAAGGAAGGACTGACGATGGACGAGCTGACCCGCGACCCCGGGCTGGCCCGCGCGCTGGCCGGGCTGGACGCCGAGCCGCCCGCGGTGGAATGGGACGCCCTGCGCGCCCGCGTGGCCGCGCAGGCGGAGCTGCCCCTGGCCCGCCGCCGCCGCGCGCGCACCCTGCACCGCGGCATGCGTGCGCTGGTGCCGCTGGCCGCGGCCGGAATCGCCGCCATTACCCTCACCTCCCGCCACGAGGCGGAGGCCGCGCTCTCCCCGGAAGAGCAGGCGGTGGTGGACGAGATCCTCTCCCTTTCCGTCCCCGACCAGGTGGACCTGCTGATCACCGGGCAGGCCGCGGAGCAGGCGATGCTGGAGGTGGCGGCGGGCGAGGGGACGGGGGGCAGGGAGTAGGAAGCGACTGCCAGCCGCCAGGTTGCAGGCGACAGGTACAGGGGACGGCGTGCACGCCCCTCTGGTTCCACCGCCCCCGCTCTCCGGCCGGAGAGCGGGGGCGGGTCGTTTTGACTTTCGCGCTTTCGCCCTCCCTGCCCCTCGCCGGCCCCATCTGCTTCGGGTGTCTGGAGCAGTCTTTTCCCGCCCCTCACGTTTGCGCCTAAATTTCGCTGCCCCAACACTATCCGGGGCTGGGGGTTCTTGACAAGGGGCGGGCGCGCCTCTATTTCCCAATCGCACGGGCGCTCGGTGGTGTTCGCACCGCCGGGCCGAGCGGCCGGAGGTGGCCGCACACTTTTAACCGACATTCCCGCCGCGCCCGTGCGG
>DASTNU010000368.1:0-7596 GCA_035720605.1 Longimicrobium sp.
CGGAACCGTCGCGAATCGGGCGCATGCGGACCTCCATCGGTCAGCGATCGAAAAAGAAAGCCGCTTCCCGGGCGCGGGAGAAATCCGCCTCTCCCGCGCCCACCTCGTACTACTCCGCCGCTCGCATCGCCGTCACAGCGCCTGGCAGGCGGTCTGGCTGGACGCGCGGTCCGAGGGGCCGGTGGCGCTCGGCGCGCCGCGCGTCACGGCAACCGTGTATCCGCCGCCCGGCGTGCCCGGCGAGCGGATGGTGATGGTGCCGTTCTGGTCCGTGCGGTACCAGGGCCGCCCGTACTGGGTGAACAGCTCCTTGGTCTGGTCGTGCACGTGCCCGTAGTCGTTGTCGGCGGCCAGCGAGAACGTCACCCAGTCCGGCGTCAGCATGTCCACGTAGCGGCTGCGCACGCCGTTGCAGCTGCCGTGGTGGTCCGCCTTGAGCACGTCCACGTTCATCCCCGGCCACACGTCGTAGCCGGCGCCGGTGTCGAACCAGTCGATGGCCTCGTGCTCCGCGTCGCCCGCGAACCACATGCTGAACGAGGCGCTGTCCGGCCCCACCAGCTTCACGGGGACGGAGCGGTTGTTGGGGGTGGTCCCCGCCGGGTTGGGCCGCATCACGTGCAGCCTGGCCCCACCGTTCATTGTGATGGTGCAGAGGACGGCCCCGTTGGCGCAGGGGTCGTCCGCGTCGCGGTAGATGAGCTGGCCGCGCGCCGCCCGCGCGCTCACCGAGTCGCGCAGCTGCTCCAGCGCCGCGTTGGTGTACGCGTTTCCGTTCTCGAAGAAGTAGCGCACGGTGATGTTGCGGCTGCTGCGGAAGAGCTCGCGCAGGCCGGAGTGGTGGTCGTAGTGCTCGTGGCTCAGGATGACGACGTCGATGGTGGTGTTGTTGAGCCCCAGCGAGTCCAGCAGCACCCCGAAGCGCACCGAGTCCGGCCCGCCGTCGATGATCACCCGGCTGGTGCCATTGGTGACGAGGTTCGCGTCGCCCTGGCCGATGTCCAGCACCCGCACCACCAGCTCCTGCGCGCTCCCCGGCGGCGGCTCGGCGATCACCGCCAGCGACGCTTCGCCGTACACGCCGTTGGCGGCGGCGGCGCGGACGACGGCGGTGCCGATCGCCACGCCCGTCGCGCGGCCGCTCGCGTCCACCGTCGCCACGGCGGGATTCGAGCTGCTCCAGGTGAAGGTCGTCGCCGTGGCGCGCCCGTCCGCGTCCAGGGCGGAGGCGGTGAAGGTGTAGGTGGAGCCCGTCGTGATGGTCGTGGACGACGGGACGACGCTCACCGTCGCCGGCGGGCCGGGGGGAAGCGGCGAGATGTAGCCGTCGTTCCGGCCGCCGGGGGTGCCGCGGTCGCCGGAGCCGTACGTCGACGTCTGCGTGGTCCAGTTGGCGCCGCCCATCGCCGTGTTGTCGGCGGAGGGGTTGGCCACGCCGCGGGTGGCGCCGGTGGGCACCGTGCTCCACGCCACCGAGTCCACCGTGGCGCCCGCGGGGGTGCGCAGCGCCAGCCAGTCCGCGCTGTTGGCCAGGGTGACGGCTGCGCCGTAGGCGTAGTGCGCGAGCACGCCGCCGTTCTGGCTGCTGGTGCCGTTGCGCGCCAGCACCACGTAGCCGCCCGCGGGAACGATGACGGACCCGGCGATGGCGTGCCCCGCGTCGTTGTTGCTGGCGATCACGTACCCCTGCAGGTCCGCGGACGCGTTCCCCCAGTTGTGCACCTCCACCCACTCGCCCGCGTCGTCGGCGACGGCGCCGGGGTTGGGCATCAGCTCGTTGATGACCAGCTTGGCCTCCGCCGCGACGGTGACGGTGAGCGCCGCCTCCGCGAAGACGCCGTTGGCCGCGGTCGCGCGGATCTGCGCCGTCCCCGCGGCGACGCCCGTGGCCACGCCGGAGGCGCTGACGGTGGCCACCGCGGCGCTGGAAGTGCTCCAGGTGAACGTCGTCGTCACGGGGTTGCCCCACGCGTCCAGCGCGGTGGCGGTGAACGCCTGCGTCGCGCCCGCCGCGACCGTCGCGCTGGCGGGGGTGAGGGTGACGGTGGCGGGCTGGATGACCGGCGCGAGGTAGCCGTCGTTCTGCTTCCCCGGGGTCCCCTTGTCCGTGGTGTTGTAGAGCGTGGTCGCGGTCTGCCAGTTGGCGCCGCCGGCGGAGGCGTTGTCGGCGGAGGGGTCCTTCACCCCGCGCGCGGCGCCGGCCGTGGTCGAGCTCCACGCGACGGAATCGATGGTGGCGCCGGTGCCGTCCTTCAGGGTGATCCAGTCGCCGGCGTTGGCGAGGGTGAGCGCGGAGCCGTAGACGTACTGCACCGTCACGCCGCCGTTCTTGCTCTTCGTCCCGTTCCGGGCCAGGACCACGAACCCGCCGGCGGGGACGGTGAGGGCGGTGGAGATGGTGTGCGGCGCGTCGTTGGCGGAGGCGATCCTCCACCCCTGCAGGCTGAGGGGGGAATTGCCCCAGTTGTGGATCTCGATCCACTCTCCGTTCTCGTCCGTCACCCTGGACGGGTCGGCCATCACTTCGTTGATGACGATCTGCGGTCCGGCGGAGACGCTGAGCGAGGGCCCGGCGGGGCCGGAGGCGTCGTCGGCGCAGGCGGCCAGCAGGGCCAGCCCGGCGCCGAGGAGAATGCTGCGATGCTTCATGCTGCCCGTGCTGCAGGGTACGCGGGGGGTGCGCCGCAGGGGATGCGGCGCGGGGGAACCACGCCTTCATCCAAAGCGTATCCCGTGCCGTTTTTTCGATGGGGTGAAAACGGCGTAAACGCTGGACCTTTACCGAGTTGGGGATGATCGGCCGCCCCAGGACGGGGCGGTGGTGCACGATTCTGGTGCGCGGGGGTCGGCACGCGTGGCTTGACTTGCGGGCGCCGCGCGGCGAACCTTCACCCTGCTAGTTCCTTAGCAATCCCCCGCCTCCCCCCGTCCCTGATGCTGACGAATCCCGCTGCAACCGACCTGAGCCGCCGCGAGCGGCAGATCATGGACGTGGTGTACCGCCTGGGCAAGGCAAGCGTGAACGACGTCCTGGAGCGCATCCCGGAGCCGCCCAGCTACTCCGCGGTGCGCGCGCTGATGCGCATCCTGGAGGAGAAGGGCCACCTGCGGCACGAGCAGGACGGCCCGCGCTACCTGTACCTGCCCATGGTGCCGCGCGAGAGCGCCCGCACCAACGCGCTCACCCACATGGTGCGCACCTTCTTCGGCGGCAGCACCGAGGCCGCCGTCGCCGCGCTGCTGGACCCCGAGAACCACCGGCTCTCGGACTCGGAGCTGGACCGCATCAGCGATCTGATCGAGCAGGCCCGCGTACAGGGACGGTGAGCATGGACGTCTCGCTTCCCTCGTCCGCGGCCGCGCCCTGGCTGGCGCCCGCCGTGTGGCTGGTGGCCCGCGGCACGCTGCTGCTGGCCGCCGCCGCGCTGGCGGCGCTGGCGCTGCGCCGCGGCTCGGCCGCCAGCCGGCACCTGGTGTGGGGGCTGGCGCTGGGCGCCATGCTGGCCCTGCCCGCCGCGTCGCTGCTCGTGCCGCGATGGGAGATGCCCTTCGTCCACCTTCCCGTGTCGCCGCCCTCCACCGGAGCGGCGGTGCAGGCCGCGGCGGCGGGCGGCGTGCCGTGGAGCACGCTCGTCCTCCTGGCCTGGGCCGCCGGCGCGCTGGCCACGCTGGGGCGCTACGCCCTGTCGATGGCCACCGTGCGCGTGGTGGCGCGCGGGTCGCGGCAGGTGCGGGCCGGGGAGTGGCTGGAGCGGATGGACGGCGCCGCCCGCGAGCTGGGGATGCGCGAGCGGGTGCGGCTGCTGCGCGCGGACGGCGCGGTGATGCCCATGACGTGGGGGATCCTGCACCCGGCGGTGCTGGTGCCCGCGGACGCGGACGGGTGGGCGCCGGAGCGCAAGCGCGTGGTGCTGCTGCACGAGCTGGCGCACGTGGCGCGGCGCGACTGCCTGTGGCAGACGGTGGCCAGCCTGTGCTGCGCGGCGTACTGGTTCCACCCCGGCGTGTGGTGGGCCGCGCGGCAGATGCGCATCGAGCGCGAGCAGGCGTGCGACGACCGCGTGCTGCGCGCGGGCACGCGGGCCTCGGAGTACGCCGGGCACCTGCTGGAGGTGGCCCGCTCGTTCCGCGCCCGCCCGCTCACCGCCGCCGCGGCCATGGCGATGGCGCGCCGCTCCCAGCTGGAGGGCCGGGTGCTGGCGGTGCTGGACGCCGCCCGCGACCGCGCCGCCGTCCCCGGGCGCGCCGCGCTGGTGGCGGGGGGGATCGCGGCCGCCGCGCTCTTCCCGGTCGCCGCCGCCGCCCCGGGCCGGGAAGAGGCGCCCGCTCCCGCACGGGTGCAGACGGCGTTCGCCGCGGCGCCCGAGCGCCGGGCGGCGGACGCGGAGCCCGCCCGCCACGAGGCCCCCGCGCCGGCGGCGGACGCGCGCGGCGCGGAGGCGAAGGTGGCGCTGCACGACGCCCGCCCCGCGGCGCAGGCGGGGACGGCGCAGGCGGAGGAGAGCTATCCCGACTTCGGCGTGGCCGAGGAGTCGATGCTCGCGACGCTCATCCGCGCCACCCACGACGTGGACCCCGACGTCCGGCGCAGCGCGGTGCAGGCGCTGGGGCAGGTGAACGGCCGCGCGGCCTTCACCCCGCTGATGCAGTCCACGACGGACATCGACCCGCGCGTGCGCAACGCCGCGGTGCTCGCGCTCACCGAGTACTACCAGCGGCAGAACACCGCCCGGATCGCCCTGGCCAAGAAGCCGCCGTGCGAAGGGCTGGAGTGCCCCGCCTCCACCCGGCCGCGCATGCCCACCGGCTCCGCCGCGCCGGCGACGCGCCCGCGCAACGCCCGCACGGACCTCAACGGGGCCCCGGCGGACGCGCTCCGCATCCTGGAGCTGGTGGATGAGGACACCCTCGGGCTCACGCCGATCTCCCCCGGCCCGGAGATGTAGCCGGGCCCGGATGCCGGGTGGTCGCACGAAAGGCCGTCTTCCCGCCGCGGGAGACGGCCTTCGCGCATCCGGCGCCCTGCCACGGACCCGCCCCGGTCCCCGTGCTACCGAATCCGCAAAAAGAACGAGCCTCATGCGGAGCCAGCAGAGTCATATCAGCAGTTTTCTCGTGCCGTTTCCTCTGCGGCCACGGATCCTGAGCCCGATTCATGTCAGCCGACGGCATGGCGCGCCGGCCGACGAGGCACGAGCCGGCGTGACCTGCCGGGAACGGGAGAGGGATGGAAGTGCGGCAGGGGGCCATCGGAAATTTTTTGGAAGGGATGCGATTCACGGGGATCTTCGAAGCGCGCTGGACCAACCGCTCGGATCATCTGATGCGCGATCTCGAGAACCATCCGACCACTCCACGGCCGAGGCAAACGCCCAGCGTTCCCGGAAAACGTATGTGGCGCGCGACGGCAGCTTCACGGCGTACCCGACGATCGCCACGCTGCGGCCGGAGGGCGATCGACTACCAGGACACGAGCGGGTGCGACCCACCGCTGCATCATCCAGGCGTGCAACGCCGGCGGATGCGGCAACACCCCCTCGGTCGGGGGTGACCGTCCCGGGCTCCTGACGGGCTGATCGACCCGCGGCTCGGCCGAGCTGGAACCCGGATGACACAGAAGGCCGTCCCCGCATGCGGAGACGGCCTTCGCGCATCGATCAGCCCCTGGCAGGCCTCGCGCGGGGAGTGCGCAGAGATCCCTCCGCAAACTGCCAATCCTGCGTGTAAACCGTTGTTCTTCAGAGTTATACATGACGCCGGCGCCAGCCGCCGAAACGTGCCTGATTCCCGTTTCGGAGTGGGTGGCGAACCGGCGGCGGGCCGGTGAACGGGGCACCGACGAGCGACATGAATGTCCCGATCGTGGCGGCCGCGCCACGTCTTTTCGAGCGACGGGCGCCGGGAAGAAAGGTCAAGCGGTTGCCGCGCCCCTGCTTCCAATATCCGTAGCACCGGGTACTGATTATGCAGGACGATCGGGTACCGGCATCAGCTCTCCTACCGACTCCGCCGCATTCCCGTGGTGGAGTCGCCAGCCCTTCCGGGCTGACGGCGCTTCTAATGCGCCACTTCAAAATTTTCCCACTTCCTATCATGAATCCCCTCCACCTCTCCCGCCCACTCGCGCTGCTGGTGCTGCTGGCCGCACTGGCCGGCTGCGACAGCACCCGTCCCGAGCTGCCCACGGCGGCTCCCTCCGACCAGGCCGGCGGCGCCGGCGCCCGGCTCCTGCGCGCGAGCGCGGACTCCATTCCCGGCCGGTACATCGTCGTCTTCAGGCGCGACCAGGTGAGCAGCGCCACGCTCACGGCCGGGGAGATGGTTCCCGCGCGCCACGGCAGGCTGCACTTCACCTACGACCACGCGCTCAAGGGCTTCGCGGCCGACCTTTCGCGGGACGCCGTGGAGGCGCTGCTGCGCGATCCGCGGGTGGCTTACGTGGCCCCGGACAGCCGCGTGAGGCTGACCACCACGCAGACGGGTGCCACCTGGGGGCTGGACCGCGTCGACCAGCGCGACCTGCCGCTGAACGCGGAGTACACCTACACCCGCACCGGCGCGGGGGTGACGGCGTACGTGATCGACAGCGGGATCCTGACCTCGCACACGGAGTTCGGGGGCCGGGCCACCGTGGGCACGGACCTCGTGGGCGACGGGCAGAATGGACAGGACTGCGACGGGCACGGCACGCACGTGGCCGGCACCCTTGGCGGCGCCACGTACGGTGTGGCCAAGGAGGTGAACCTGGTGTCGGTGCGCGTCTTCGACTGCTTCGGCTCCAGCAGCTTTTCCATCGTCATCGCGGCGGTGGACTGGGTGACCGCCAACGCGGCGAAGCCGGCCGTGGTGAACATGTCGCTGGGCGGCGGCTACGACGTGCCGACCAACGAGGCGCTGCAGACCTCCATCGCCTCGGGGCTGACGTATGTGGTGGGAGCCGGGAACGACGAGTCCAGCGCCTGCGGTTATTCGCCGGCCGGCACGGTGGAGGCAATCACCGTCGCCTCGTCCGCAATGGATGACACGCGCTCGTGGTTCAGCAACTTTGGCCCCTGCGTGGACCTGTTCGCTCCGGGAAGCGACATCACCAGCGCATGGTGGACCAGCGACACCGCCATCAACACCATGAGCGGCACCTCCATGGCCTCGCCGCACGTGGCCGGCGTTGCGGCGCTGTACCTGGAGGGCAACCCCACCGCCGTCCCGGTACAGGTAGCCAACGCCGTGCTGAACAGCGCCTCGTCCGCCCGTCTCGCGGACCCGCGCGACACGCAGAACCTGGTCCTGTTCTCGCCGCTCGCCCTCGAGCCGTTCCACGTCACCGGCGTGCTGGAGTTCGGCGTGCTCCGGCCGCCGGGCTGCTGTTCGTCGGCCGGTGCCACGGGGACGCGCGGCTCCGAGGCCAGGCAGGCCTTCATCGCCAGCGGTACGGGCACGGTAAAGCCCGAGCGCGCCACCGGAGCGGTGGAGCCAAAGGCCGGCACGTCCGCCAGGCGGCTGGTGCTGACGAACAACGGCGCCTCCGCGCTGGCCTGGAGCGTGGCCGACAGCGTGTCCTGGCTCGCGGTGAGCCCCGCCAGCGGTACGCTCGCCGCC
>DASTNU010000369.1:0-5736 GCA_035720605.1 Longimicrobium sp.
TCCACGCGCACCCCCCGCAGCCGGTCCCGCACCCCCACGATGCCGTCCAGGAAGTACAGCCAGGTGTACGGCCGGTCCGAGATGATCTGCGCCGCCGCCTGCTTCCACAGCGCGTTGGCCTGCGCCTCCGTCGTCGTCCGCTGCGCCTGCTCGAAGAGCGCGAAGGTGCGCGGGTTGTCGTACGAGACGAAGTTGAACGGGCTTTCCCGGGCCCACAGCGAGGCCAGGTCCGGCGACAGCGCCACGCTCCACCCCGCCAGCACGGCCTGGAAGTTCTTGTCCTCCAGCGCGTCGAACATGGTGTTCGTCTCCTGCTGCTGGAGATCGGCCTGCACGCCGACGCGGCGCCACATCTGCTGCACGATCTGTGCGACGTCGGCGCGGCGCTGGTTGCCGGCGTTGGTCAGCAGGGTAAAGCGGAAGGGCCGCCCGTCCTTCTCGCGGATGCCGTCGCCGTTGGCGTCGCGCCACCCCTTGGCCTCCAGGATCTGCTTCGCGCGCGAGGTGTCGAAGGGGAGCGGCGCCATGGCCTGGGGGTCGTACAGGTCGCGGAAGATCGGCGAGTACGGCCCGCCGGCCTGCACCGCGAAGTCCTCCAGCTGCAGCGAGGCGATGATGCCGGGCACGTCCAGCGCCAGCCCCAGCGCGGTGCGGATCTCCGGGTCGGCGAAGGGGGCGTAGGTGCGCGGGTTGTATCCCAGGTAGTCGTAGTTGCGCTTTTCCTCGCGCTCGAAGCGGATCTGCGTCGCCCGCTGCCGCAGCCCCGGCACCTGGTCGGGGGGCACGGGACGGGTGAAGTCCACCGTGCCGTTCTGCAGCTCCACCAGGCGCGTCGTCGTCTCGGGGATCACCCGGATGACGATCTGGTCCAGGTGCGGCCGCACGGGAAAGTGCGGGTTGGGCACCAGCACCACCCGCTGCCCCGGCTGCCACTGCCCCACCATGAAGGCGCCGCTCACCACCAGGTTGCCGTTCCCCGGGTTCCGCAGCCGCGGGTGGTTGCGGATGTCGGCCATGTTGGCGTCGCGGTACGCGTGCCGCGGGGCGATGGGGAGCCCCGAGTAGAACAGCATCTCGGGGTAGCGGCGGTCGAAGTGGAAGACCACGGTGGAGTCGTTCTCCGCCACCACCGAGTCCATGTGCTCGATGTAGTCCTGCCGCGGGCTGGCCACGTCCGGGTTCCGGACCGCGTCGTACGTCCACACCACGTCGTGCGCGGTGATGGGCTGCCCGTCGGACCAGCGCAGGTTGCTGCGCATGCGGTAGCGCAGCGCGGCGCTGTCGGTCCCCACGTACTCGTAGTGCCAGGCCAGCGCCATGGGCGACTGGTCGGAAAGGACGTACACCAGCCTCCCGTCGCGCCAGACGCCGCGGGTGAGGCCCATGTACATCACGTCCATCAGGTCGCCGTCCAGCTGCGTGTTGAAGACGGGCGGCAGCGGCTGGGCCATGTCCGACAGCTCCGCGATGACGGCGGTGCCGCCCTCGCGCACGGCCTCGTCGCCTCCCGCTTCGCCCTCCTTGGCGGGGGTGTCGCCGGCGTCCCCGCCGCCGCAGGCGGCGAGGACGAGCAGCGAAAGCAGTCCCGCCAGGCGGCGCGCGGCCGCCGCTGCACTCCACGAGCGCGTGTTCATGGGCTGGGTTCGGTCCGTTGTGGTCAGCGGTTGCGCTGGTTGGGAAGGATGTACCACTTCGCGACGCCCACCAGGTCGCCGCGGGCGTCGGGGTGCACGTTGCGCAGGCGGCTGCTCACCCCCTCGATGCGCTCCTGGTAGTACAGGAAGGTGTAGGGCTGGTCGCGGGCGATGATCCGCTGGTACTCGCTCCACAGCGGCCGGGCCCGCTCGCGGTCCACGATGAGCGGCAGCTGCTCCAGCAGCTCCGTGGCGCGCCGGTCGCAGTAGCCCACCCACTGGTACGGCTCGTCCATCCGGTTGCACGAGAACAGGTTCTCGTCGTCGATCTTGAACTCGGCGATCCATCCCATCACCACCGCGTCGAACGGGCGGCTCTCCACGTCGTTCAGCTGCTCGATCAGCGTGTTGAACTCCACCAGGGTGGGCTGCGCGTCGATCCCCACCTTGCGCAGCTCGCTCTGGATGACCTCGGTCATGTCCGCGCGCTCGCGGTTGCCGGTGTTGGTCTTGAGCTGAAAGCGGAAGGGCCGCCCCTGCGCGTCCTCGATGATGCCGTCGCCGTTGCGGTCCGTCCATCCCGCCTCGGCCAGCAGCTGCCTGGCCCGCTGGGGGTTGTACGCCACCTCGCGCCCCGCCGTGCTGTCGGCCTGCCAGTAGATGTTGGGGATGGAGGAGTGCGCGATCTGGCCGTATCCCCGCAGCACGCCGTCGATGATCGCCTGCTTGTTGATGGCCATCGTCAGCGCCTGGCGCACCCGCACGTCCCTGAACATGTCGCGGCGCTGGTTCCACGCCACCAGCACGTAGCTGCGGTGGGGGAAGGTCTCCAGCCGCGCGCGGCCGCCGGACTGCTCCACCTGCGGCGTCTGCTCGGGGGAGACGGAGACGTAGTAGTCGATGACGCCGTTCAGCAGCTCCGTGAGGCGCGTGGTGGCCTCGGGGATCACCCGCACCACCAGCCGGTCCAGGTACGGGCGCCCGCCCAGCTCCGCGGGATGGTTGGGGTTGGCCTCGAACTCCCACCTCTGCCCCGGCGCGCGGGAAGCGAACCGGAACGGCCCGTTGCCCACCGGCGTGCGGGTGTTGAACGGGTGCGTGGCCAGCTGCGCCGGCTGCACGTCGCGGAAGACGTGGGTGGGCACGGCGAAGAAGGTGCGCCACGGGTCCATGTAGTCGGCGTGGGGGCGCAGCCGCACCCTGAAGGTGAACGAGTCCGGCGCGGTGGATTCGCCGTAGTGGGTCCAGAAGGCGCTGTTGGGAAAGCCGGTGGCCGGCTGGCGCGACAGGTCGTACGCCAGCTTCAGGTCGTACGCGGTGGTCTTGGGCCCGTCCTGCCAGAAGACGTCGTTGCGCAGGTGAAAGGTGAGCTCGGTGCTGTCGGCGTTCAGCTCCCAGCTGCGGGCCAGGCCGGGGACGGGCTCCAGCCGCTCGTTGTAGTACACCACGGGGGTGAACAGGACGAACATCTGGAAGTTGTTCGCGTTCGCGTCCGACGAGGTGAGCGGGTTCACGTCGGCCACGTCGGCGCCCAGGGCCACCACGGCGGTGCCGCCGTAGCGCTGCGCCTCGGCAACTTCGGGCTCGTCGCCGGCCTGCTCGCCGGCGCCGCCCCTGGCGGGGGCGTCGCCGCCGCCGCGGCAGGCGGCCAGCAGCAGGGAAAGGGCGAGCAGGGAAAGCCGGGTGGTCTTCATGGGTGCATCAAGGGTCATCGGGGACGGTGGACGGCCGCGGCGGTCCGGAGAAAGCACGGGAACAGGCCCCGCGGGCGGAGCCCATCCCCCGATGTACCGGTCCGCCGCGCCGGCGGTTCCGTCAGCGCTGCCGGTTCTGCGGAATCCACCAGTCCCGGATGTTTACGATCTTGCTGCGCGCGTCGGTCTCCACGTTGCGCAGCCGGGGGCCCACGCCTGCCATGTCCTCGATCCAGTACAGGAAGGTGACGGGCTGGTCCTGCTGCAGCAGCTGCGCGTACCGCGCCCAGACCTGCTTCGCCTGCGCGCCGTCGGTGGTGCGCAGCCCCTGCTGCATGAGCTCGTCGCCGCGCGCGTTGCAGTAGCCGGTGCGGTTGGCGGAGTTGGCCACCCGCGCCTCGGCGCAGCTGAAGAGCGGGGTGGGATCGACCTTGAAGGTGTCCAGCGACCAGTTGGCCAGCACGGCGTCGTAGTCGCGCGCCTTGTAGCGCTGCAGCATGGACTGGAACTCCTGCGGCTGGATCTGCACGTCCGCCCCCGCCTCCCGCAGCTGCCGCTGCACCACCTGCGCGATGTCGGCGTGCAGGCGGTTGGCGGAGTTGATGGTGAGGACGAAGCGCAGCGGCTGGCCCCCCTTGTCCAGGATCCCGTCGCCGTTGGCGTCCGCCCACCCCGCCTGCTGCAGGAGCTGGCGGGCCTGGCCGGGGTCGAAGGAGAGGGGCTGCAGCTCCGTGTACATGGGGCTCCACGAGGGAATCATCCCGGTGGAGGGGACGCCGAAGCCCTGCAGCAGCCCGTCGATGATCTGCTGGCGGTTGATGGCCAGCGTCATGGCCCGGCGCACGCGCGCGTCGGCGAAGAGCGGGCGCGTGTGGTTCCACGCGAAGAAGGTGAACTCGCGCGACGGGTAGTGCCGCAGCTCCACCCCGCTCTGGTTGCGGATCTGCGCGGCCTGGTCGGGGAGCAGGGTGTAGCCGATCATGTCGGCGGTGCCGTTGACCAGCTCCGTGACCATGGTCGTGGCTTCGGGAACGACCCGGAAGACCACGCGGTCCAGGTTGGGACGCCCGCCCAGCGCGGCGGGAAACTGCGGGTTGGCCTCGAAGGTGACGGACTGGTTGGGCCGCCACTCCACGAACTTGAAGGGGCCGCTCCCCACCGGCTGGCGGTTGAAGGCGTGCCGCGACAGCTCCGCGGGGGGCACGTTCTGCAGCAGGTGCCTGGGCAGCGGCGCCCACCAGAAGCCGTCCAGCGCCTGCGCGTGCGGCGCGGTGAAGGCGAAGCGCACGGTGTGCGGGTCCACCACCGTGGCCTCGCGCACCATGTTCATGTAGGCGGAGCCCAGCAGCGACGCCGTCGACGAGTCCTTGGCCAGGTCGAAGGTGAACTTCACGTCCTCGGCGGTGACGGGGCGGCCGTCGTGCCAGGTGACGTCGCGGCGCAGGTGAAAGGTGACGGCGCTGTCCGTCAGCTCCCACCGCTCCGCCAGCCAGGGGACGGGCTGCAGGGCCGAGTCGTACTGGATGAGCGGCGTGAACAGCATGTGCTTGATCACGTCGTCCGAGGTCAGGTGGGTGTTGGTGACGGGGTTGAAGGCCTGGAAGTCCGCCAGCATGGCGATGACGGCGGTGCCCCCCTGCACCGGGGTGCCGCCGGCGTCGCCCGCCTTGCCCTGCTCCCCGCCGCCGCCGTCTCCCCCGCCGCAGGCGGCCAGCGTTGCGGCGGCGATTGCCGGCAAAAGGCGCCGGGCGATGGATGCGCTCATTCCTCCCCCTCCCACGTCGTCGGTCCGTCCCCGCCGGCGGTTTGCCCGCCGGCTCTGCCACAGAGCGCCTTCAGCGATGCCAAGTCCATGCCGGGTCTTCGTAGCGCTCCCTGTGCGCCTTCGCCCGCCGCTCCTCGTCGTCCGACAATCCCGTCCTCTCCAGCGCCACCCCCAGCGCGCTTTCCCACCCCGCCGCCAGCGCCTCCACGACCTCCTCCCACGCCGGCTCGCGCCCCAGCAGCCCGGCGAGCGTGGCCGGCGGCTCGGCGGGGACGACGGCGGCACCCGCGCGCATCAGTCGCGGCACGACGGACTGGTCGTCGTGGATGGGCAGGGAGCCGTGCTGCAGCAGCACGCCGCCCTCGCTGCGCTGCGCGCTGCCGACGAGCTTGCGTCCGCCGGCGGTCACCTCGCCCTCCACCGGCTGCTCGAAGCAGGGGGCCAGCGAGGGGAGCGGCGCCCGCGCCTCGCCCGCGGGCTGCAGCCGCGCGGGTACGCCCAGCCGCCGCAGCCCGTCCACCAGGGCACGGTTGATGGCCGCGTACGCCTGGCGCGGACCGCCGAGGGCGCCTTCCCGCGCGGCGGCGGAATAGGTTAGCTCGCGGTGATGCAGGACGGCGCGCCCGCCGGTGGGGCGCCGCAC
>DASTNU010000370.1:0-2484 GCA_035720605.1 Longimicrobium sp.
CCCGTCGTTCCCCGGCGCCTCCAGCAGCGACAATCCGCCCGTCGTCGCCGGGTCGCCGTAGCGCAGCACGCGCGTCACCGTGGCGGCGCCGCCCTTCTGGATGGCGCCCAGCGACTTCTCCTCCAGCGTGGTCAATCCGCCCGCCCGGTTCCCCGGCGACGGGTTCTCGTAGACCGGCTGCCCGTGGCGAAGGAAGTACTCCTTGAAGTCGTTCACCATCGCCACCACGTCGCGGAACACGCCCTCGTCCGCGGCGCGGTTCATCAGCACCTGCTCCGCGCCGAACATCTCCGGCACCTCGGTGAGGATCACCCCGCCGCCCATCGCCGTCAGCCGGTCCGCGATCCGCCCGACCAGCGGGTTGGCCGTGATCCCGCTGAACCCGTCCGATCCGCCGCACTTGTGGCCGACGATCAGGTCGGATGCGGGGCACTCCGTCCGCGCGTCCCCCTCCATCCGCGCCACCAGCTCCGCCACGGCGTCCACCCCCTCCTCCACCTCGTCCACCACCTCCTGCGTGTTGAAGAAGCGCAGCCGCTCGCGGTCCACGCCGCCGGCCAGGGCCAGCAGCTCGTCCAGCTGGTTGTTCTCGCACCCCAGCCCCAGCACCAGCACGCCCCCGGCGTTGGGATGGCGGAGGAGCCCGGCGAGCACCTTCTGCGTGTTGCGCAGGTCGTCGCCCAGCTGGCTGCAGCCGTAGGGGTGGCCGAACGCGTGCACCCCGTCGACGCGCCCCGCGAAGCGCTCGTTCGCCGCCCGGGCGATGCGCTCCGCCGCCGTGTTCACGCAGCCGACGGTGTTGACGATCCACACCTCGTTGCGCGTTCCCACCCGGCCGTCCGCGCGGCGGTAGCCCAGGAACTTCGGGACGTCGACCGATCCCGTCCCGTCGCGGTGGACGGGTCGATACGCGTATTCCAGCGTCCCCGTGAGCCGCGTGCGCAGGTTGTGCGAGTGCACCCAGCCGCCCGCCGCCACCGGCGCCGCCGCCTCGCCGATCACGAAGCCGTACTTCACCACCGCCTCGCCCGCGTCCAGTGGCCGCAGCGCCAGCTTGTGGCCGGCGGGGACGTCCTCCGCCAGCACCACGCGCGCGCCGTCCACCGCCACCTCGGTCCCCTGGTGCAGGGGCTCCACGGCGACGGCCACGTTGTCGTCCGGGTGGATGCGCACGGCGCGCGGCTTCTCCATCACGCCTCCTGCAGCGCCGGCTCGCGGGCGGGCTCGTCCACCACGTCCAGCCGGTAGGTCTCGCGCGCCAGGTCGTACGCCAGCGCCCGCGCCATCTCCCGCGCGTCCCGCATCGCCACCACGTGCCGCGCCACCAGCCCCGCCAGCCAGCTGGCGTCCACGCGGCGGCTCAGGTCGTGACGGGCGGGGATGCTGCAGAAGGCGCGCGTGTCGTCGTTGAAGCCGGCGGTGTTGTAGATCCCCGCCGTCTCCGTGGTCTGCTCGCGAAAGCGGACCATCCCCTGGATGCTGTCGTGGAACCACCAGGGCGGGCCCAGGCGCACGGCCGGATAGTGCCCGGCCAGCGGCGCCAGCTCGCGCGCGTAGGCGGATTCGTCCAGGGTGAAGAGCACCAGGGTGAGGCGCGGGTCGTTGCCGTACTCGTTCAGCAGGCTGCGCAGGTTGCGCGTGTACTCGGTGGGGACGGGGATGTCGGCGCCCTTGTCCAGGCCGAAGCGGTGGAAGACGCGCTCGTTGTGGTCGCGCAGCGCGCCGGGGTGCAGCTGCATCACCAGCCCGTCCCTGGTGGACATGCGCGCCATCTCCATCAGCATGTGCGCCTCGAAGCGCCGCTGGTCCGCCGCCGTGGCCTCGCCGCGGAGGGCGCGCTGAAAGAGGCGCCCGGCCTCCGCGTCCGGCAGCCGCTCCGTCCACGGCTCCACCACGGCGTGGTCCGTCGACGTGGCCCCCATCGAGCGGAAGAACGCCCGCCGCGCCTCCAGCGCCGCGACCAGCTGCGCGTAGTCGCCGATCGGCGCGTTCGCCGCCGCGGCCAGCGCCGCCAGCTCCCGCCCCCACTCCGGCGCCGCGATGCGGAAGACGGCGTCCGGGCGAAAGGCGGGGATCACGCGGCCGCCCCAGCCGCTCTCGCGGAGGGCGCGGTGGTGCTGCAGCGAGTCCGCCGCCGCGTCCGTCGTCGCCAGCACCTCGATGTCGAAGCGCTCGAACAGCGCGCGCGGCCGGAACTCCGGCGAGGCCAGCCGCTCGGCGACCTGGTCGTACACGCGCTGCGCGGTGCGCCCGTCCAGCCGCACCCGCACGCCGAACAGGTCGTACAGCTCGTGGTCCAGCCAGGCGCCGGTGGGGGTGCCGCGGAACAGGTGCCGGTGCTCGGCGAAGGTCTGCCAGATCCGGCGCGGATCCGTCTCCACCGGCGTGCCGTCGCGCGAGGGGACGCCCATGGCCTCCATGGGCACGCCGCGCGAGTACAGCATGCGGAAGATGTAGTGGTCCGGGCTGATCAGGAGCGCCGTG
>DASTNU010000371.1:0-3467 GCA_035720605.1 Longimicrobium sp.
GAGCGGGCGCTGGACTACATGCTCCAGGCGCTCGCCATCAAGGAGGGGATGGACCCGCAGGCGGCCGGCATCTCCATGCTGAACGTGGGGACGGCGTATGCCGACCTGGGCGACGACGAGAAGGCGCTGGAGTACATGGAGCGCGCCGCCGTGCGCCTGCGCCAGACGGGCGGCCGCGACGGCGAGGCCACCTGCCTGCGCGACATCGGCCGGGTGCACGAGCGCGGCGGCGACCTGCCGCGGGCGCTGGCGTGCTACCAGGAGAGCCTGGCCATCACGCGGCAGCTGGGCGCCCGCGTGTTCGAGGCGGAGACGCTGGTGCGGCTGGGCGGGCTGCGGGTGCGGATGGGGCAGGTGGAGGCGGGGCTGGCGGACCTGCACCAGGCGCTGGAGATCGCCACCGAGCTGGGCGCGCGGCCGCAGGTGTACGAGGCGCACGAGGCGCTGCAGCTGGTCTACGAGCAGCGCGGCGAGCTGGACCGCGCGCTGGGCCACTTCCGCGCCTTTCACACGGCGTGGCGCGACGTGTTCAACGCCGAGACCAACGCGCGCATCAAGAGCGTGCTGGTGCGCGCCGAGGTGCAGCAGGCGCAGCGCGAGGCGGAGATCCTGCGGCAGAAGAACGACGAGCTGACGGCCGCCTACGGCCGGCTGCGCCAGGCGGACGAGGAAAAGGCCCGGCTGGTGGCGCAGCTGCAGGAGCAGGCCGCGGAGCTGGAGCGGCAGACGCGCGAGGACGCGCTGACGGGGGTGAGCAACCGCCGCCACCTGGACGCGCTGCTGGCGGTGGAGTGGGAGCGCGCCCTGCGCTTCGGCCGCGCGCTCACGGTGGCCATGCTGGACCTGGACCGCTTCAAGGACGTCAACGACCGCTTTACGCACGCGGCGGGCGACGAGGTGCTGCGCACGGTGGCGCGTCTGCTGCGCGAGCACACGCGCGGGGTGGACGTGGTGGCCCGCTACGGCGGCGAGGAGTTCTGCCTGATCCTGGTAGAGACGCGGGTGGAGGAGGGCGCGCTCCTCTGCGACCGGCTGCGCGCGCTGGTGGAGGCGTACGACTGGTCGACGATCCGCCCCGGCCTGCGGGTGACGGTGAGCGCCGGGGTGGCGGGGCTGCACGAGGCGGAGGCGCCGGAGGGCCTGCTGGCCGCCGCGGACGTGCGCCTGTACACCGCCAAGCACGCCGGCCGCAACCGCGTCTGCGCCAGCTGAGCGGGAGAAAGGAAAAAGCACTCACGCAGAGCCTCTCCACTGCTCTGCGTGAGTGCTTTTCCTCAGGCGATCACCGCTGCTGCGTCATGCCGCGGACGAGCGCTTCCAGCTCCGCCAGGCGCGCGTCGGTGGCGGCCTGGCGCTCGCGCAGGGCGGCCAGCTCGGCGTTCAGGCGGTCGACCTCGGCCGCCTTGACGCGCAGCTCGGCGGTGCGCGCCTCCAGCGCCTTGACGGCCGCGAAGTTCACGCCGTCGATGTCCAGCAGGCCGATGCTCTGCTCATCGCTGCCCAGGCCGAACGCCGCGCGGAAGTCCTCCGCGAACGGCCCCAGGTGCCGCACGCCGCCCTCCTCGCCGGTGTAGCTCCAGCGGTTGACGGGAACGTCGCGGATGCGCGCCAGCACGTCCTCGCCGTCCACCTCGTCGAAGTTCTCCTTGAGGGTGCGGCTGGACGAGCAGGCGAACACGCCCGACCCCGCCGGCAGGTTGCACCCGGTGCTGAGGTTGGGGCTGGTGCGGAAGCGGAAGCCGCCGGCCGCGCGCACCGCGAACTCGTTGTTCGTCACCGCCAGGATGGAGTCCGTGGTCGAAAAGTCGCCGCGGACGAACACCCCCGAGCGCCCGTTGGCCGAGGCCCGGTATCCCATCACCGTCGAGAAGTCGCCGTTGGCCGTGAGGCGGTAGCCGATGGCCACCGCGGCCTGGCTGGTCGCGTTGTTGGTGAAGCCCATGGCCACGCACGCGAAGCCGGTGCAGCTCGAGTTTGCGCCGGTGACGAAGCCGATCGTGCCGCTCACGGTGTTGCCGGCCCCGAACCCCACGCCCAGCGTGCTGCTGACGTTGACCTGGTCGCCGTGGGCGAACGCACCGTAGCCGCTGGCCGTGGTGTTGAACCCGCCGGCCCATGAGTACTGGCCGATGTTGAAGTCGTCCCAGTGGTCGGAGTCCACTCCGCCGGCGCGGAAGGCGGCCTTGCTCGGGTACCACATCATCCGGACGCCGTCCCCCTCCACCGGGATGGTGCCGATGCCCAGGGTGCCCAGCGCCGCCACGCCCGCGGCGCTGTCCACGAAGAAGCGGTCGGTGAGCGGGCTGCCGCTGCGCAGCCGCAGCAGGTACCTGCCGCCGATCCCCAGGTCGGGGGTGGCCCAGGCAAAGCGCACGTGCGACGGTGCCAGGCAGTCGGAGTGGGTGTCGGGGGTGCCGATCCGGTACACGTTGCCGGAGGTGGGCACGTAGCAGGCGCGGATGGAGTCGACCTGGGCGGCGGCGGGGGCGGCGGCCAGCGTCGCGGCGGCCAGCGCGGCGAACAGGTAGCGGTTGCGCATCGGAAGGCCTCTGGTGTGAGGGGGATCGATGTCGTCAGGGGACGTTGCCCGGCCCTGATCAGGCGGCGGGGAAGAGCACGTCGGCGTTCAGCAGCACCAGCCGCAGCGCGGCCACTTCCACCGGGCTGGTGCCCGGCGCGGTGTGCTCCAGCGCGTTCAGCGTCCCCCGGGCGCCGTCGATGGCGTCGCGCACCGCGCCCGTGTCGCCCGAGCGCACCGCGTCGGCCAGCACGGCGAACGTCTGGTCCACGCCGCGGATGGCGCCGGAGGAGCCCAGGGCGGGAATGACGCGGCTGCGCGCGTCGTCCACCGCCAGCACCAGCCCCGCCCTGAGGTTGAACGTGGCCGCGGAGACGTCGTGGATGGTTTCCGGCGGCGGCGCCGTCGGGGGGGCGACGGTGTCGGTGCAGGCCGCCAGCCCTGCAGCGACCAGGGGGACTGCCAGGCGAGCTCGCTTCATGGCAACCTCCAGCGGTGGGGTGAGCCTCGCGCCGGAAAGTGGACGCGGCGTGCGTGCCGCGGCCGATTGGGCGCGATGGACGGCCTGCCCCCGCGCGCCGCGGGGACACGCATGCGCCGCGACAGGCGAGAGCGGGGGAAGATCCGGCGGTCCGCCCCGATCGGTCCGGCGCACTCCGGACCGGCGGGGAAACAGCAATTCTCGGCCGGATCAATTGTTCCGCAACAGTTGATTTTGGCGTTCCCGGCTCATCATGTTTGCGGCCTGAATTCACGCACGGCCTGTGAATGCGGCGGCTATGGGGACGTGTTCGTTCAATATGAATAAATTCAGAAATTCAGACGAATTTCGCACGGGATCGATCGAGGCTTGCAGCACGTTGGTGCCGAAAGATTTTCGCGGCCCGCGGGGGGCTGGGGAGCCAAATTTCTGGCGCGGCGCCGGATACGCATCCATTATCGTCCGCGG
>DASTNU010000372.1:0-5456 GCA_035720605.1 Longimicrobium sp.
CACGAAGTCCGCCTGCGCGGACTGTCCGGGAACGTGTCGGATCCGCCGCGTGCCACCAGAGCGGGCGCTCAGATTCCCCGGTCGGCCCGCTGGGAGCCGTGCGCGGGCCGGGTTTTGCGCGGTGCCTCCCTCGGAATGACACCTCGCGGTGTGCGACGGAGGCGCGTACGCCGAGTCCGCGCAGGCGGACTTCGTGAGGTTGTAGCCGCGGTTTCAACCGCCCGTCGCGAGGGCGGCCGGAGTGCACATCACTGCCCGCACAACCTCGCATCACGCTATGCGACGGTTGCGCTCCGGGACGAAATGACACAACGTGCTTCGCTGGTCGCAGCAGGGATCGACGAGGCCTGAACGAACAGACGATTTGGCAACGGTAGCCCACCTGGACTTCGAGCGCGCCATCGCGGACGTGGAGGAGCAGATCACCGCGCTCCGCACGCTGGCCCGCGAGCGCGGCCTGGACGTGAGCAACGAGATCAGGGCGCTGGAGCGCAAGCTCGACGACCTGAAGCAGGACACCTTCGCCAACCTGTCCCCCATCGAGCGCGTGCAGGTGGCCCGCCACCCGCGGCGGCCGTACACGATGGACTACCTGGACATGGCGTTCACCGACTTCGTGGAGCTGCACGGCGACCGCCAGTTCCGCGACGACGAGGCCATCGTCGGGGGATGGGCCAGGCTGGACGGCGAGCCGGTGATGGTGATCGGCCACCAGAAGGGGCGCGACATGAAGGAGAACGTGCTGCGCAACTTCGGCATGCCGCACCCGGAGGGGTACCGCAAAGCGTTGCGATTGATGAAATTGGCGGAGAAGTTCCGCCGCCCGCTCATCACGCTCATCGACACCATGGGCGCCTACCCCGGCCTGGGCGCGGAGCAGCGCGGCCAGGGCGAGGCCATCGCCCGCAACCTGCGCGAGATGGCGGCGCTGGGCACGCCCTCCGTGGCGGTCGTCATCGGCGAGGGGGGATCGGGGGGCGCGCTGGCCATCGGGGTGGCGGACCGCGTGCTGATGCTGGAGAACAGCATCTACTCGGTCATCAGCCCCGAGGGGTGCGCGGCGATCCTGTGGAAGAGCGCCGCCGAGCGCGACAAGGCGGCCCAGGCCATGAAGATCACGGCCGGCGACCTGAAGGGGCTGGGGGTCATCGACGAGGTGATTCCCGAGCCGCCGGGCGGGGCGCACGGCAACTGGGAGGAGACCGCCGCGGCGCTCAAGGAGGCGCTGCTGCGGCATGTCGGGGAGCTGCAGCAGCTGCCGACGGACGAGCTGCGGCGCTCCCGCTGGGCGAAGTACATGGGGATGGGGGAGTGGCGCCAGGCGCGCTAGCTCCCACCCCCGGGATTTGATTCACGAGCATGCCGCCTGCGGTCCCAGCACCGCGGCGTGCGCATAGATGGAGGGACCCGTGGGTCTCGAGCTTCCGGTTTTTCAGCCGATCCCGTCGCCGGAGGAACAGGCGTTCCTGGTCGAGGTGGCTTTCAAGGGGCTGCACAAGGGGTTCTTCACCTGTGCGGACCCGTCCGTGCGCGTGAACGACTGGGTGCTGGTGGAGGTGGAGCGCGGCCGCGACGTGGGGCGGGTAAAGTCGCTGGGCGGGGTGGCGCAGCAGAAGTGCGGCAGCGCGCCGGCGCACGGCACCCTGCTGCGCCGCGCGGAGGAGCACGAGGTGCGGCAGGCGCACGTGCTGCGCGCGGACGAGGAGCGGGTGCGCCGCAAGACGCGCGAGATGGTGGAGCAGCACCAGCTGAAGATGAAGGTCAGCGACGCCGAGTGGCAGTGGGACCGGAACAAGCTGACCATCTACTTCACGGCGGAGCGGCGGGTGGACTTCCGGCAGCTGGTCCGCGACCTGGCCCGCACCTTCCGCACCCGCATCGAGCTCAAGCAGATCGGCGTGCGCGACGAGGCGGCGCAGCTGGGCGGCGTGGGCCGCTGCGGGCGCCAGCTGTGCTGCAGCACCTGGCTGCGCGAGATCAAGCCGATCTCCCTGCAGCTGGCCAAGGACCAGAGCCTGTCGCTGAACCCGCAGCAGATCAGCGGCACCTGCGGGCGGCTGATGTGCTGCCTGACCTACGAGCACGATGCCTACGTGGCGGCGCGCAAGCGCTTTCCGCGCGAGGGCAAGACCGTCCGCACCGTCGTGGGCGCGGAGCGGGTCATCAGCATTGACATCTGGCGCAACACGGTGACGCTGCAGGACGAGCAGCGGCAGCGGCGCACCATCGGCCTGGAGCAGCTCAAGGCCGAGACGGTGGCGCAGCCGGCCGGCGCGCGCCCGGACGTTCCGCGGGCGGAAAAGCCGCCCCGTCCCGCCCTTCCCAACCCCGCGCAGCCGCAGCGCCCGCCGCGCAGGCCGCGCCGCCAGCCGGAGACGAAGCCCGAGTGAGCCGGTTCTACATCACCACGGCGATCGACTACGCCAACGGAGACCCGCACCAGGGACACGCGTACGAAAAGATCGGCGCCGACGCCATCGCCCGGTACCACCGGCTCATCGGCGACGAGGTGCGCTTCTGCATGGGGATGGACGAGCACGGCCAGAAGGTGCTGCAGGCGGCGGCGGCGCGCTCCATCACCCCGCAACAGCTCGTGGACGAGCTGGCCGCGCGCTTCGAGGCGATGTGGCGGCGGCTGAACCTGAGCAACGACCGCTGGATCCGCACCACGCAGCCGCACCACCGCAAGGGCGTGCGCGCGCTCATCGAGCGCATCTTCGAGCGCAACCCCGACGACTTCTACGAGAAGTCGTACGAGGGGTGGTACTGCGTGGGGTGCGAGCTGTTCAAGCGCGAGAACGAGATCCAGGACGGGCGCTGCGTCCTGCATCCCACCCGCGAGCTGCAGTGGACGGAGGAGCGCAACTGGTTCTTCCGCCTGTCGCGCTACGAGGCGTTCCTGCGCGCGCACTTCGAGGCGCACCCGGACTTCATCCTGCCGGAATCGCGGCGCAACGAGCTGCTGGCGCTGATGGACTCGGGGCTGGAGGACATCTCCGTCACCCGGGCGCGGCTGTCGTGGGCCATCCCCTTTCCGCGGCCCACGTCGGACGGGGTGGAGCAGGGGACGTGGGTGTGGTTCGACGCCCTTCCCAACTACCTGACGGACACCGGCTACCCGGACGAAGGGTTCGAGGCGTGGTGGCCGGCGCAGCTGCACGTGGTGGGCAAGGACATCACGCGGCTGCACGCGGTGATCTGGCCGGCGATGCTGCAGGCGGCGGGGCTGCCGCTGCCGGAGCGGGTGTGGGGGCACGGCTTCGTGCTGCTGGGCGGCGAGCGCTTCAGCAAGTCGTCGGGCGTGGGGCTGGACCTGGGCGAGGCGATCGACCGCTTCGGGGTGGATGCCCTGCGCTACTTCCTGCTGCGCGAGGTGCCGTGGGACGCGGACGGCAACTTCAGCTGGGAGCGCTTCGCGGAGCGGTACACCTCGGAGCTGGCGAACGGGCTGGGGAACCTGGCCAGCCGCACGACGTCGATGCTGGCGAAGTACCGCGACGGCATCGTCCCCGCCACGCCGGTGGAGGTGGATGCGGCGATCGCGGAGGCGGTGGACGCCTACCGCGCGGCGATGGACGCCAACCTGCTGCACGAGGGCGCCGCGGCGGCGTACGAGGTGGTGCGCCACGCCAACGCGCTGGTGGCGGAGCGGCAGCCGTGGACCATCGCCAGGGACCCCGCCCGCGCGGACGAGCTGGACCTGACGCTGGCGACGATGGTGCGGTGCCTGGCCGCGGCGGCGGTGCTGCTGTCCCCGTTCATCCCGGGAAAGGCCGAGGAGTTGTGGGAGCGCCTGGGCTCCGGCGGCGCGATGCCCGCGCTGGACGACCTGGCCGCGCTGGACGTCTCCGGCTGGAAGACGAGCGCCGGCGCGATCCTCTTCCCGCGCCCCGAGGTCACGGCGAAGGCGTGAGAAGAAGTGCGTTAGTGCGTTAGTGCGTGAGTGCGTGAGTGAAAGGCCCGGCGGCATGCCGGGCCTTTTCGTTTCGAAAAGAAGAACGGCCTCACACGAGTCAACGGAGTTAACGGAGTCGAGCTTCTACGTCCTCTGTTGACTCCGTGTGAGACAAAGCGGTTCAATGAGGTGATGCCGAATCGGATGGGATCTCGAAGACGCGGCGGGGCTCGACGCGGCCCAGGCGGCGGCGCTGCTCGGGGGTCAGGACGGCCTGGATCTCGGCGTTGATGGAGTCGGTGGCGGCGCGCAGGCGCGGGAGCATCTCGTTCAGCACGGCATCCGTGCGCGGCTGCGCGCGGGCGAAGATCTGCTCGATCTGGCGCCGCTGATCGTCCGTCAGCCCCAGCTCGTCGAACGCCTCCACCTTCGCGCTCCCGCGATCCACGCGAATCCGAAAGGACGGCTCCTCGTCCCGCGTGCGCTCCCACGCCACGCCGGCGACCACGCCCGCCAGAAAGAGCGCCGCGAAGCTGCCCAGCACCACCAGCCGGGCTCCCCACCCCCGCGGCGCGCTCACCGGTACCCCTGCACCGCGGCGTAGACCTCCGCCGCGGAAGGCAGCCCGCCGCTCGACATCCACCCCGCTACCGGCTGCGGCACCCCCGCGGCAGCGCTCGACCACGCCGCGTTGTCGGGACGGCCGGCGGAGGCCAGCACCGCGCCGGAGACGGCCATCGTCACGGCGGCGAAGGCGACGGTGGGGCGCCACCACCGCAACCACGCCGTCCACGGCTGCTCATCCGTGCGCTGCAGCGCGCGGACGCGCATCATCGCTCCCCCCACCACGCGGTCGCGGCGCCGGGGATCTTCGTCCGGGTCCAGCGGGCTGAGGTCGATCGGGCGGTCATCCATTGTCGTCGTTCCCCGGGTATCGGTCCGCAAGCACGCGCCGCAGCACGCGGCGCGCGTCGGAAAGGTGGCGGCGGCTCATCACCTCCGAGCAGCCGACCAGCGCCGCGATCTCGCCGTGCGTCATCCCTTCCAGGTCGTGCAGCATCACCACCTCGCGCTGCGCCGGCCGCAGCCCGCCCAGCGCGGAGAGCAGCGCCCGCCGCAGCTCCGCCCGCTCGGCGTCCGCGTGCGGCGAGGGCCCGGCGGCGGGCCGCGCATCCGCGGCGAAGATCGGCTGCGCGCGGCGGAGCCGGAAGTACGCCAGCCGGTTGCGCGCGCGGTTGCGTACGATCTGCGCCAGCCACGCGCCGAAGCGCTCCGGCTGCCGGCAGTCCGCCAGCCGCTCGTACGCCCGCACCAGCGCGTCCTGCAGCACGTCCTCGGCGTCGGCGGGCTCGCGCGTCAGGGCGAGCGCGACCGCGTACGCCGCGCGAAAGTGGCGGTGCACCAGCGTCTGGAACCCATCGGCGTCGCCAGCCAGCGCGCGCGCCACCAGTGCGGCGTCGGAGTCGGGCATCTACGTCACAGGACAGCCGAGCGGGGCAAAGTGTGAGCGGGAATCGTCGATGGGGAGGATCTCGCCGGCCTCGGTGGGGCCCCCCCCCCC
>DASTNU010000373.1:0-14193 GCA_035720605.1 Longimicrobium sp.
AATACGGCGGGCGGGTGATCATCGTCGAGAACGTGCCCGCGCGAGTTGATCCGGAGACCGGCGAGCAGTTCTTCTCGCCAGAGACGGTGGAGCGGCTTCAAGCGATCGTGTGGAGCGACCGCCAGCCGGATCGCATCGCCGAGCCGCCCGTTTTCCAGTTCGCGGCATAGCGCTATCACGTTCAGCCGAGGCACGCATGGGATCGATCCTTCGCATTGTGGGCGCACTCTGCATCATCGCGGCGGCCATCCTGTACTTTGCGGAGATGGAATCGCCGTACTTCGCGCCGCTGCTGATCGCCGGGTGCGTGCTTCTTCTCGCCGGACGCCTCCTGCAGCGCATGCGGAGAACCTGACGCGCCGCCACGGGCGCCGTCCGCCGCCCGTCCCGCGATGGCCGAAGCCGGCCGGCGCCGCACCTGGCTCCGGCCGGTTTTTTGCCGATCGCCGGGATGGCCGCACGACATCCAGGGATGCGCACCGGACGGTACCCATGCTGACACTAGACCTTTCGGCCTCGGAGCAGGCCGTTCTGCGCGACGTGCTGGAGAACGCCGTCTCGGAGCTGGGGACGGAGATCGGCGCGACGGATAGCAAGGACTTTCGCGACGACCTGAAGGACCGCCGCGAGGTGCTGCAGAAGGTGATCGCCGCGCTGGGAGGCGGGCAAACGCCGAACTCGTGACGGAGGCCGCGATCGGCGCGTCGTCCGGCGCGGACGGCGTGGG
This sequence comes from Longimicrobium sp., assembly GCA_035720605.1. Classification (GTDB taxonomy): domain Bacteria; phylum Gemmatimonadota; class Gemmatimonadetes; order Longimicrobiales; family Longimicrobiaceae; genus Longimicrobium. The sequence continues at coordinate 728 of DASTNU010000373.1, forward strand.
GTCGGCCGGCCCGGACATCCTGCGGGACCCGCGGCTGCGCGCCGTCGCGTGGAAGGACCTCATTGCGCTCCGCCGCTGGGAGGTCGCGAAGGAGCTCACGCTTTCTCTTCCCTGGCTGGCGCTCTCGCTGTACCTGGCGTCGCGGGGGCTGTATCCGCCGGCGCTGCTCGCCTCGTTCTTCTTCTTTCTCGCCGGGCTGCGGCAGGTGCACGACGCGCATCACTACAACCTCGGGATCTCGCGCGCCGCGACCGAGTGGGTGATGTTCGCGCTGAGCGTGCTGATGCTGGGATCCATGCACGCGGTGCAATTCAACCACCTGCGCCACCACAAGCACTGCATGGACGACGAGGACGTGGAGGCGGTCAGCGCGCGGATGCCGTGGTGGAAGGCGCTGCTCTGGGGTCCCGTCTTCCCCATCCTGCTGCACCGCACGGCGCTGCGGGGGGCGAGTCCCCGCAAGCTGCGGTGGATCCGCGTTGAGCTGCTGGCGAACGCGGCAGTGCTGGCGGTGGTGTTCGTTGCCGCGGGCGCGGGGCCGCTGCGCTACCACTTCCTGGCCATGGTCGCGGGGCACTGCCTGACGGCGTTCTTCGCCGTGTGGACGGTGCACCACGACTGCGACCGCGAGCACCACATCGCGCGGACGCTGCGCAACCCGCTGAAGAGCGCGATTGCGCTGGACATGTTCTTTCACGTGGAGCACCACCTGTTTCCCAGGGTGCCCACGTGCCACCTTCCGGAGCTGGCCCGGCGCCTGGACCGCGTGGCGCCGGAGCTGAAGGAGAAGCAGGTCTACTGACGGGCGTCTTGTCCAGTTTCCCATATCGCGCAGACGCGACGGACAGGGGTTTCAGAGGGGGCGGAAGCAAAAAGAGAGGGCGCAGAAGGGTTTCGAATCCCTCTGCGCCCTCTCTTCTCATCTCCGCGTCCTCTGCGTCGTAACGCCTTCTTTCCGGGAGATTCTGATCAGCGGCGACGCGTGATGACGTTGATGGCACCCTGTGAGTGGTTCCTCCCAAACCGCTGATGTGCCTCCAGGCCATCGAAGTACTCCACGCGGTCGATGTCCCCGTGGGGGATGGCCCGCAGCGCCTCCAGCGTCCCCGCCAGCCGGCCGTCCACGTAGACGATGATGGGCGACTCGTCGCTCAGGTTCATCGCGTAGCCGTCCCGCGTTTCCACCAGCGAGGCACGAACCCTGTCGGCGCCGTGGCCCCGCATCCACCCGGGACGCAGGCTCTGGATCAGCTCGAAGGCGCTGGTCGTGGTGGTGCGCTCCACCTCTGCCCGCGCGATCACGCGGCGCCGCTCGCCCATGCGGGGCGCCGCCTGCTCTGCCTCGATGACCGTGCTGTTCTCCCCCTCCGCCCGCGTGGCCTCCGACGCCGCCGCGGGCGCGGGGGCAGCGGGATCGGCGGGCGCGGGCGCGTCCTGCGCGACGGCTACGCGGCCGGCGGACGGCGCGGGGGCCTGGGCCAGCGTGCCCGGCGGCTGCACGGCGCCCCCCACCTCGCGCACGGCGACCACCTGCCGCGCCTGCGGCACCAGCACGTTGGCCTGGGTGCGCGCGGCCTCCACCGGCATGCGGATCACCCATGACGAGGTGATCCACCGTCCGTCCGCAAGCCGCTGGAACTCCATCCGCCCGCCCGGCACCCCCCGTGGCCCGCGGATGGGCGCGCGCGTGTACTCGAACTCCATCAGGCGCAGCTCCGCGCTGGCGCGGTCCACCCACAGCACGCCCTGCACGTCGGGAACGCGCCGCCCGCGCACGGGCTCGAACGCCAGGCCGATCAGCCCTGGCGAGGGCGCGTCCGCGGTGCGGAGCCGGAAGCAGTGCTCTTCGAGGAAGCGGTCGGAGAGGAGCACGTCCGCGTCGGGCGCGGCGTAGGTGTACCCTTCGCCCTGGCGCTCGATGAACCCCACGGTCGAGAGGATCTCCGGATCGATCGTGACGAACGGCTTGTGCGCCATCCCCTCCAGGCGACGGCGGCTGTCGGTGTGGATGGTGCCCGAGGGGGCCTCCACCTCGCGCTCGAACAGCTCCACGGTGAAGCGGGCGCGCTGGTCGCCGGTGGTGGCGCTCACCGCGTCCAGCGCCTTGCGCACCTCGCCCCACACCACGGAGGTCTCCTCCGAGGTACCCGGGCGCGGCGCGCAGCGCGGCTCCGTCTGCACGACGATGGCGTCCAGCAGCACGCGCCGTCCGCTCGCCACCAGGCGGTGCGACGCCTGCTCGCCCGCGGCGAGCTGCAGCGCCCCGCTCAGCGTGGTCGCGTAGCCGATGCGCTCCGCGCGCAGCACGTATCGCCCGGCGGCGGGTGCGCGCAGGGTGAACCGGCCGCCGGCGTCCGTCAGCGCGGCGTGCACCACGCGGCCGGATTCGTCCTGCAGCGACACGCGGGCGGAGGGGATCGGCGAGCCGTCCGCATCCACGAAGCTTCCGGTGACGGACTGCGCGTGGGCCGGTGCGGCGAGCGCGAGCGCGATGGCGAGGAGAGCGGCGGCGAGTGAGCGCGTGGTCATGGCGGGTCCTGCGGATGACGTGACCGCGGAGAGGGCGTACCTAGAATGTTCGACGGGGGAGGATTTTGGACAAGGCTGCACCGGTTGGGGGCCCCACGGGTAGAATCCGGGACGGAATCGCCCGAGCACGCCGTCATTGACGATGGGATCCGCCTGGCCGCAAGCAACGGCGTCGCGCTTCGCGCGGACCCCTCACCCCCGGCCCCTCTCCCGCAAACTGCGCGGGAGAGGGGAGAACCCGCTCGCACGTGGCGAGCTCGCCGTCACCCTCGAGGCCGGCTTCACTTGCGCTTGAGGCCCGCCTTGCCGCCGACGTGGGCCCAGAGGGCGCGCTCCACCATCACGGGGGTCCACTCTTTTCCGAGCTCGTCCGCGCGGCCGCGCAGGGCCGCGGCGTACTTGCGGTAGTAGGCGGGGGTGAAGGCGACGGCGCCCAGCCCGGGCACCTGCGCCCCGACGAGCTCGTCGAAGAAGGGATAGGTCTCCGGCGCCGCCGCCGCGGCCACCGCCGACGCCGTCGCGGGGCCCACGCCGTCCAGCTGCGCCAGCGTGGCGATCGGCGCCTGCGGGTCGGGAATCGCGGCGAGCGCGCGGGTGCTGGTCTCCACGACCTTTTCCGGCGGGTTGCCCCGCACCAGCGCCAGGTTGCGCGGCCGCCAGATGCCGCGCGCCATCTTCCACTCCGTCACCCGCACCATCTCGTCGTGCGTGACGTGCGGCTTGCCGCGCTTCGCGATCGCCGCCGGCAACTCCTCGCGATACCAGCGGTCCAGCTCCGGCAGCGGCTTTACGCCCTGCCGGTCGATGACCGCGTCGTACTCGTCCAGCGCGGCCCGCCACGCATCGAGCGAATCATCCTTCCACAACATGCTCAGCCGCCGGGCACGGGACCGGGCGCCACCGCCGTCGCCTCGATCTCCACCTTGGCGCGCTCTTCCAGCAGGCCGGCGACGATGACGAGGGACATGGTGGGGTAGTGGCGGCCGAAGCTCTCGCGCCACACGCGGCCGATGGCGCGGGTGTTGGCCAGGTAGGCGGCGCGGTCGGTGACGTACCACGTCATCCGCGCCACGTGCTGCGGCCCGGCGCCGCCCTCCGCCAGCACCGCCAGCACGTTGCGCAGCGCCTGGTCCACCTGCCCCACGAAGTCGTCCGTCTCGAAGGCGCAGCTCTGCGGGTTCCAGCCGATCTGCCCGGCGGCGAAGACGATGCGCCCCTCCGCCGCGATGCCGTTGGCGTAGCCGCGCGGCGCGCCCCATCCCTCCGGCTGCAGGATCTCCATCGTCACGACGGCTGGCGCAGGCGAAAGCGCTGCAGCTTGCCGGTCTGCGTGCGGGGCAGGTCGGCGACGAAGGTCACGCGGCGCGGGTACTTGTACGGCGCGATGCGCGCCTTCACCCACTCCTGCAGCTCCTTCACCATCCCGTCGCCGCCGTCCGATTCCTCGCGCAGCACCACGAAGGCGCTCACCACCTGCCCGCGCTCGTCGTCCGGCAGGCCCACGACGGCGCACTCCGCCACGGCCGCGTGCTCCAGCAGCACCGCCTCCACCTCCGGCCCGGCGATGTTGTAGCCGGCGGAGATGATCATGTCGTCCGTCCGCGCCTGGTACCAGAAGTAGCCGTCCTCGTCCATCCGGTACGCGTCGCCGGTCAGGTTCCACCCGTCCAGCACGTAGCCGCGCTGCCGCTCGTCGTCGTCCAGGTAGCGGCACCCCGTGGGCCCCTGCACGGCCAGGCGCCCGACGGAGCCCGGCGGCAGCGGATCGCCGTTCTCGTCGATCACGCGGGCGCGGTAGCCGGGGACGGCCCTGCCGGTGGAGCCGGGGCGGATGTCGTCGCCGGAGGAGGCGATGAAGATGTGCAGCATCTCCGTGCTGCCGATGCCGTCGATGATCCTGAGCCCCGTCGCCTTCTCGAACGCCTGGAAGGTGGGGAGCGGCAGCGTCTCGCCCGCGGAGACGCACCTGCGCAGCGACGAGACGTCGAAGCCGCCCACCAGCTCCGGGATGGCGCGGTAGGCGATGGGCGCGGTGAAGAGCACCGTCGCCCGGTGGTCCTGGATGGCCTTGAGCAGGTTGGGCGGCGTGGGCTGCTCCACCAGCAGCGCGGCGGCGCCGGCGCGGAGCGGAAAGAGCACCAGCCCGCCCAGCCCGTAGGTGAACGCCAGCGGCGGCGATCCACAGAACAGGTCGTCGGGGTCCGGCCGCAGCACGTGCCGGGAGAAGGTGTCGCAGACGGCGAGGACGTCGCGGTGAAAGTGCATCGCCCCCTTGGGCTTGCCGGTGGTGCCGGAGGTGAAGGCGATGAGCGCCACGTCGTCCGCCGCCGTGTCGACCGCGGCGAAGTGCGCCGGCTTGCCGCGCATCCGCGCATCCAGCGATCCCTCCTCCTCCGTCCCCCAGGCGACTGTCCGCTCCAGCACCGGGGCCAGGCCGCGCGCCTCTTCCAGCTCCGCCGCCAAGCGGTGGTCGGTGAGGGCCAGGCGGATCTGCGCCTTCTCGGCCACGTTGGCCAGCTCGCGGGCGCGCAGCAGCGGCATGGTGGCCACCACGATGGCGCCCGCCTTGAGCACGCCGAACCAGCACGCCACCATCATCGGCGAGTTGAAGCCGCGCAGCAGCACGCGGTTCCCGGGGACGAGGCCCAGGTCGTCGCGCAGCACCGCGGCGACGCGGCTGGACTGCTCCGCCAGCTCGCGGTACGTCCAGCGTCCCCCGTCCCACACCAGGGCGGGGCGGTCGGCGTGGCCCGCGTCCGCCATGCGGTCCAGCAGCTCCACCGCGCAGTTCAGCCGCGGCGGATACGCGAGGTCCGCAAGGCCCGAGCAGTCGATGAACGGCAGCAGCTCCGGCGGCGGCAGGTGGTCACGCGCGAAGGTGTCCACGTGCGCGGACGGCTGGGTGGGGACGTGGGTTTCCATCGTGGCCATGGGTTGCGGATCCCGGGTGGGACGGAAGGATGTGAAAGGTGTACGCCGCGCGCAATCCGCGGACCGCCAGGCGCGAAGCTCAGAACCCGCGCCCGGCCCCTGCCAGCAGGTCCGGGGAGACGCGGCGGACGAGCAGCACGACGGCGGCAGCCCTCGTCATCCCTGCGCTTGCTTCAGCAGCTGACCGGCGATGACGAGCTTCTGGATCTCGCTGGTGCCTTCGTAGATGCGGAGCGCGCGGATCTCGCGGTAGAGCGTCTCCACCGGCGCGCCGCTCACCACGCCGCGGCCGCCGAACAGCTGCACGGCGGCGTCGATGACGCGCTGGGCGGCCTCGGTGGCGTACAGCTTGGCCATCGCGGCCTCGCGGGTGACGCGCTCGGCGCCGGTGTCGCGCGTCCACGCGGCGCGGTAGACCAGGAGCGCGCTGGCGTCCACCTCCAGCGCCATCTCGCCCAGCGTGGCCTGGATGAGCTGAAAGTCGCGCAGCGGCTTGCCGAACGCGTGCCGCTCCCCCGTCCACCGCACCGCCTCGTCCAGCGCGCGCCGCGCGAAGCCCAGCGCCGCCGCGCCGACCGTCGTGCGAAAGACGTCCAGCGTCCCCAGCGCCACGCGCATCCCGCCGCCCGCCTCGCCCACCAGCGCGTCCGCGTCCACACGGCAGCCGTCGAAGACCAGCGTCCCCAGCGGGTGCGGGGCGATGACGTCGATGCGCTCGGAGACGCGCAGGCCGGGGTTGTCCGCATCCACCACGAAGGCGGCGTAGCCCCGCTCGCCGGCCTCGGGGAAGCGGGTGAAGACGACGTAGTGGTCCGCGATCCCCGCGTTGCTGATCCACGTCTTGGTGCCGTCGATGACGAAGCCGCCGTCCTCCCGCCGCGCCGTCGTCTGCATTGCCGCGACGTCCGAGCCGGCGTCCGGCTCGGAGAGCGCGAAGGCGGCGATGCGCTCGCCCCGCGCGACGGGGGGCAGGTAGCGCTCCCGCAGCGCCCGCGAGCCGTAGAGGGAGATGGGGCCGCTCCCCAGCCCCTGCATGGCGAACGCGAAGTCGGCGAGCCCCCACGCGCGCCCCAGCGTCTCGCGCGCCAGGCAGAGGGAGCGCACGTCCAGCCGCTCGTGCAGGCCGCCGTGCGGCGCCGGGACCGCCAGCCGCAGCAGCCCCGCGTCCCCCAGCCGGCGCACGAGGTCGCGGCAGGCGGCGTCCACGTCGCGCTCGTCGTGCGCCGCCGGCGCGATCTCGTCCCGGACGAACGCATCCAGTTCACCGGCGAGGCGGCGGTGCTCGCCGGTGAAGAAGGGCCAGGAGAGGAAGGTGCGGTCGGGCATACGGAGAAGAGTGCGTTAGTGCGTGAGTGCGTGAGTGCGTGAGTGGACGGCGGGTGTGGCCTGACCCCGCTGGGGCCCTCACCCGCTCGCTCAGGCTCGCACCCTCTCCCGCAAGCGGGGAGAGGGCAAACGTCGAATCGCCCTGCGGTGCGTTTCCGCTGGTCTGTAGTTGAAGCCCTGCGCAGTTTGCAGGGCTTTCCGCTGTTGTTGCCGCGGCTTCAGCCGCCCACGGCGAGGGGGCGGGGTTACTGCGCAAAAGCCACGGAGCCGGTGGAGAATCACTCCGCCGGCTCCCTCCGGGGTACCTGGATCGCGACTCTAGAACTTCCAGCCGAGCACGAAGTCCACGGCGTGATGGTAGGCGGGCTGGGTCCAGGGAGCCCGCATCGCGTTGTTGAGGCCGCGGTTGTAGCGAACCTCCACCACTGCGTGCCTGCCCTCCGCCCCCGCCCCCGCCGACGCCTCCCACACCACCGAGCCCGGCACGCCCTCGCCGCGGCTGCTGCCCACCAGCGCGTTCATCCGCGGCCCCGCGACCACGTACGTGGACATGGGCCCCAGCGTGCCGACCCTCGCCTTGGACAGCGCCGCCAGCGACACGTACTGGAAGCGCCTGTCCAGCCGCCGCGAAACCGGGTCGCCCGGGCCGACGGTGGCGTCGCGGGTGTAGCCGCGCTCCACGTACCCGGCCTCCGCCACCAGCGACAGCAGGCCGGAGCCCGCCCATTCGCCGAAGAGGAGGGCCGCGTAGCCGCGGCGCCGCTGCGCGTCTTCGGAGGGGAGCTCCGTATGGATGCTGGAGACCGTCGGGCCGGCCTTGACGCCCCAGGCGCGCGGGTGCTGCGCCGGGGCCGGCGCGGCGGAAAGGGCGAGCGCCAGCGCGAAAAGAAGGACGGGCGGGAGGGAGCGTCGCATGGAGGCCTCCGGGATGAGGGTCAGCGTCTTCCAAGAACGCGCCGCCCCGCCCGTCCGTGACGGCGAAGCTACTTGGTCCAGTAGAGGATCACGCCGCACCCGCCGGCGTCCAGCAGGTAGCGCTCGGGAATGGCGCGTCCGTAGTAGACCTCCACCCCCACCAGCGCGCGCGGGGGGTCGACGGTGCGGCTGCTGAAGCCGGTGCCGCGCTGGTCGCCGCCGCGCATGGCGGTCCACCCGTTGATGACGATGGCGGGCTGGCAGCCGCCCCGCATCAGCGGCGTGCCGCCGGTCAGGCGCACGCCCCGCACGTGCCGGAAGATGTCCGCCACCCGCCCCGGCCGCATCCGCTCGATGTCGTGCTGCTCCAGGTACACGGCCTCGCGCAGCCCGTCGGGGCCAAAGTGGTCCCGCCGTTCGTAGAATCCCTGCTCCTCCAGCCGCGCGTACCGCGCCTGGCCGGTGACCGTCAGCGGCGCCAGCTGCACCGCGCTGGAGCTCATCCGCAGCTCGATGTTGAAGATGGCGTCGGCGGCCAGGTGGATGGGCTCGCTGGTGCCGTCGCGGTAGCCCAGGCGCGAGGCCTGCACGCGGTACATCCCCAGCTCGTGCGCGTAAAGGACGAACACGCCCTCCACGTCGGTGCTGCTGCTGTGCGCGGTGTCGCCGTCCTCCTCCACCAGGTGCATGCGCGCGCCGGCGATCGGCGCCGCCGTCTCGGCGTCCAGCAGCCGCCCCTGCACGGTCTGCGCGGCCGCGCCCGGCGCGGTCCACGCCAGCAGCGCCAGCAGGCACAGCATCCCCCGGCTGCCACCGATCGCCCGTCCCATCCCTTTCAGATGCACGTGATTCTCCTGGCCGGATTGTCTGTCTCGCATCTCCCTCGACGCCGGCAGGAACCGTCTCCCCGCCGGAGCTCGACCGGTAAGAACGCGGGATGCCCGCGGCGTCTGACGCGATCGTCCGCGACCGTGTGCGACAGTACATCCGGTCAGCGCCTGGCCGTACCGGATGCGTTGGAGCCGCCCTGCGGCCGGCGCCTCGGGACAGACGGGACCTGGCAGCGTCCGGCCTTTCTGGTGAGCAGGCCTGTCCTGGCCCTGTCCAGCAGGTAGCGGTCAAACCCTTTGATCTGCTTGCGCAGGGCCGGCAAATCCTCCTGCGCTATGGCCGAGTAATCCGCTTTATCGCGGATGCTGCGGTGGATGTTGAAAAAGCTCACGTGGATACTGTCGAAGCACTCCGAGGCATTCTTGCCGAAGTAGCGCTCGATCAGCGCAGAGTTGCGGTTGCGGTTAATGTTCCACTCCTCCAGCGCCGGCCGGTACTCACGTCGCCGCGTCTCCAGGCTCGCGTATTCCACGTCCCCGCGCAGCCCGTTCAGCAGCTGCTCCGTGCGGTATGACCGCAGGTCCATCTGCCGTGCCACTTCGGTAAACACCTGCTCCTGCTGCGCTTTGAACCGGCTGCGCGTCTGCAGGTAGCCGCCGATCAGCGCGCCGCCCACGGTCGTCAGCACAAAACCCAGCATGAGGAGCGCCACCTTTTCGTATCGACCAAAAACGGGGTTCTCGGACATGGTTTTCCTCCGGCTCAACAAGGTCTACATGATCGGCCGCCCACCGTGGAACGAGGAGGCCGCCTCGGCCTCCCCTTACATCTTCCCGCAGTTCTTCTCCACCTCGTAGTGGATGGCGCGCGGATCGTCCTCGCGCGGCAGGCGCACCTGCACCAGCACGGGGCCGTGGTTGGCCGGGTGCGCGGGGTCCGCCAGCACGCGCAGCACCTGGTCCAGCTCCGCGTGCGACGCCACCTCGAACCCCATCATCGGCGTGGCGGAGGTGGCGAAGACGTCCGTCAGCCGGCTGAAGCGCCACGGTTGCCGGGCACGCCGAACAGGTGGCCAATCCCCAGCTCCGCCAGGCGCGCGGCCAGGTAGCGCGCCACGTTCCACCCCCCGCCCGCCGCCCCGCTCACGACGCCACCCCCGGCCCCTCGCCGTTCACCTCCAGCGCGGCGCGGACGGCGGACTCCAGCGCGCCCTCTACCCAGGCGTGCTTGAGCGAGGTGTGCTCGCCGGCGAAGTGCACCGGCCCCTCGGCGGTGGGGATGTCCAGGTGGAGCTGGGTGAGCTGCCCCGGCGTGAACACCGCCGCCTCGCCGAAGGCGTAGCGGTTGCGCAGCCAGCTCTGCGTCTGCCCGTAGCCGGTGTAGAACACCTCGATCCGCCTTCCGTGGATGGACTGCAGCCCCCGCAGGGCAAAGGCGTAGCGCTCGTCGTCCGACATCGAGTCCCAGCGCGCGGCGTCGTCGGCCCAGCTGTAGCTGGCCAGCACCACGCCGCCCTCGCTCCCCTCCACGGGATGCGAGGGGTAGTACATGAAGCGGTTGGGGTTGTCGGTGACGGACCCGCCGCCGAAGACGTGCGTGGCCTCGCGGTCCGGCGGGCGCTGGTGGCGCAGCTCCGCGTAGAACGCCTTCTCCCGCCTGGCGATGCGCGTCTCGTCCACCCCCGGGTCCGCGCCCAGCAGCTCGGTGCTCTTCTCGTCCGCCTCCGGCCGCCCGTCGCCGGCGTACTTTTCGTAGAGGCCGGCGCCGCGGCGGCGAGGGCGTCGAGCTCGCGCCGCCAGTCGTCGTCGTCGAACTCCCACCAGCGGCGGCTGAACTCCAGCAGCACCTTGGTGGCCGAGTCGTAGTGCAGCTCGATGATGGCGCGGCGCTTCTTGTAGCTGAACAGCGGGTCCACGATCACGTGCCGCAGGCTGCTGAAGGGGATGGTGACGATGGCCGCGTCGCCGGTGAACTCCTGGAACCTGGGCTCGCCGGTGCGCTTGCCGCCGCGGTCCTCGTCCGTGGACTCGTCCACCGTCTTGATCCAGACGGCGGGGCCGTCCGGCCCCACGTGCACGCACTGGTTGCAGGGGCGGTCCGGGTGCCAGTACTCGATCTGCACCATCCGCCGGCCCAGGACGATCTCGTCGCGCAGAAAGGCCAGGAAGGCGTACGGCAGCCGCCAGCTGCCGCCGTCCAGCTCCCAGTAGGTGGCGTTGGGGTTGATGTCGCTGCGCCCCAGGAAGCTGTGGAAGAAGGAGAGCGGCAGCCGCGACGTCAGGTTCTCGATGGTCCCCACCGCCTCGATGGTCTCGTCGCTGAAGCCGCCGTGCTCCTTCAGAAAGCCCCACATGGAGTACGCGTCGAAGTCGTAGATCACCCGCGCCCATCCCTCCACCCACACCTCGAACGGCTTGTTGACGCGCCGGCCGTTCTCGTCGACGTACGAGTAGTAGTCGCGCACCTTGTCCACGGCGTCGTTCACCAGCTGGTTGGCCGTCCTGCCCCGTAGCGCCTCGGGCATGCCGAAGCTGGCGTTGATCTCGGCGGGGCGGTCGCCGTACTCGCTCTTGCGCACCTGCAGGCCGTTGACGCGAATCCACGCCTGGTTGCGCTTCTCGGGCACCTCGAACGGCACGTCGGGGCCGTTGCGCCACTCGCCGCTGCCGTCGAACGGCTGGTAGACCACGGGCGGCACGGTGCCGGTGCCCGTCCCGGGCTTCACGTCCACGTTGTAGAACAGGCGGCGCGGCAGCCCCAGCTTGTCCACCAGCGCCAGCACCAGGGGGTGAAAGTTGGGAAGGCGCATGGCCCCCGCCTCGGCGTACTGGCGCGGGTCGCTGAAGGGTGCCCCCAGGTCCGGGCGCCACTGGTCGTAGCGAAAGGTCTTCAGCCGCCCGCCGATGCGGTTGCCGTTGGCCTCGATGATGGTGACGTGGTGCCCCGCCTCCTTCAGCAGCCACCCCGCCACCAGCCCCGCGATCCCCGCCCCCACGATCAGCACCTTTTTCGGCTCGCTCGTCCTGGTGAGGCCACGGTCGATGAGGACCTGCAGGTAGTGCTTCACCAGGTCGCGGTCGCCGTCGCCCACCATCAGCAGGGTGCGGGCAAGGCGGATGCACCTCTCCCAGCGCTCCTGGTCGGGCGCCGTCCAGCGTTCGCTCTCGGTCATGTAAGGGGGGGAGATGATGGGTGGGGGATGGGGCGGAAGCCGTCGTGCGCAGGATAACCGCGCCGCCTGCCAGGTCAAGCCTGGCCTGATGGCGCCGGCGGATGTGCCGTCCCGGCCGCGGGAGCGAATGAATTCGCCGCTGGAAATTCGCAAAGTCCGCCTGCGCGGACTCGGCGGCCCGACCGTGTGCGGCGTCTCACGCACCTGCGCGTCCGCAACCAGCTGGCGAAAGATGCATCGGCGAACAGTGCCTCAAATGCCTGACCTGTTTTCAACACAACCATGTCATTGGCCCGATCCGCGCCGTGATCTCGCCCGTGCAGTCCGCGCAGGCGGACTTCGTGAACTTCCAGCAGCGGTTTCAACCGCCGGGCGCGGGGCCGGGGGCCTTTCTCGATCTGCCCCGTTCATCAACCGCCGCGCGCGGGGCCGGGGGCCTTCCTCGATCTGCCCCGTTCATCAACCGCCGGGCGCGGGGCCGGGGTCTTCCTCGATCCGCCCTGTCCCATCGACCCGACGGGGCGCTGGTCTGGAGACCTCCCCTTGATCCGCCGGTCCATCAATCGCCGGGGGCGCAGGACACCGTCATCCGCGTAACCCTCGATACGATGGTGCAAAATCCACGAACCGCTTGCGGCGGCGGGGGCGTGGATCGATACTGAACGCACTTCACACGTGGCCTCCCCATCCGCACCGGAGCACGGCATGCTGATTCCCCGCTACTGGTCCCGGGCCGAATCCACCGCCACCACGCCGGCCGGCAAACCCATGCGTTTCCACGTGTGGCGCGGCTCGCGGAGCAGCGCCGCGGAGGCGCAGGCGCTGGCCGACGAGGCGGTACAGCGGATGGCCGAGCGCATCCGCCGGGGCGAGGGCTTTCCGGAGCGCTACACCTACGGCGACCGCCCGCTGCGCGAAGAGGTGGTGCGCGAGCTTCCCGCGACGCCGTCCAGCGACGTCCCCGACGCCGCCATCACCCGCAACTCCTACGGCGCCCTGGTGTTGAACGCCGCCCGCGCCTTCTTCATCGACGTCGACGTGGAGCGGGCGGACGGCGACGGCCCGGCCTCGCCCGGCTCGTCGTCCGCGTTCCCGGGCACCAACCCCGCCGCGGCCATCAAGGAGCTGGTGGACACGCTCCCCATCCCGGGCGGGGTGAAATCCATCCTGGGCGGACTGTTCGGCGGCGGCGGCGGGTCGGCCCGGCCGTCGACGCCCACCCCGCCGCCCACGCCGACGGACCCGGCGTCCGCCGCGCTCGGCCGGCTGCGAGCATGGATCTCGGCGCATCCCGACTGGCGCGTGCGCGTGTACCGCACGCACTCGGGGCTGCGCTACCTGGTGACGCACGCGATCTTCACCCCGCAGGACCCGCAGGTGCAGGCCGCGATGACGTCGCTGGGGGCGGACCCGCAGTACGTTCGCCTGTGCCAGGCGCAGAAGAGCTTTCGCGCGCGGCTCACGCCCAAGCCGTGGCGCGTGGGGATGGAAAACCCCCCGGTGAGCTTTCCGTACGAGGGCCAGGCCGAGGAAGGCGCGATGCGCGAATGGGCGTCCCGCTACGACCGGGCGTCGCAGGGGCGCGCTACCTGCCAGCTGGTGGAAGAGCTGGGGAGCGGGACGGAGCACCCGGAGGTGGCGCCGCTGCGCGCCCTGCACGACGAGCACACCCGCGCCGCCAGCGGGCTGCCGCTGGCGTAGCGGGGGGTTCGCGGTCCAGCTCTTGCGCATCCGCGGCGCGGGGAATTGATCGTGAACCTGT
>DASTNU010000374.1:0-2228 GCA_035720605.1 Longimicrobium sp.
GACGATGCGCCCGGCCAGCGCCTCCTCCGCCTCCCCCGCGGCGACGTCCACGCACCGGCACGCCACCCCGCGCTCCCGCGACGCGGCGCGGCAGGCGCCGACCAGGACCGCGCGGCGCGGATCGGCCTCGTCCCCGCTCCCGGCGGCGGCGGCACGGCCGGTGACGGCGACGATGCGCACTCCTCCGCGCACGGACGCGCCGGCCTCCGCGAGGGGAAGAAGGCCGTGGAAGCCGGTATCGGCCCCCGCGTCGTCTTCCCCGATCGACCAGAGGTGGATGACGACGGGCCCGGCCGATTCCTCCCCTCCGACCGTCCCGAGCAGCGCCTCCCAGTGCGCCAGGCGCGCCGGATCCAGCGCCGCCTCGCCGTCCTCCGCGAGACGAAGCTCCGACGAGCGGCGGACGCGGACCACCGTGCGGCCGAGCGACGCCGCGCGCGACGCGACCCGTTCGCCGAGCGCCGAGCCGTCGTCCAGCACCAGCCAGGGGCCGGGGCCGGGCGCGGGCGGCGCGGGGGGAAGGGTGCGCTTCCACGACGCGAGGCGGAGGGGAGAATCGTCGCGGAGCGCGGACGAGGCGGCGCGGCCGGGCGGAATCCAGTAGCGCTTCCGCTCCCACGGGTAGGTGGGGAGCGGGACGCGGCGGGGCCGGGCCTCGCCGTGCAGCGCCTCCCAGTCGATCGCCACCCCCTCCTGCCAGAGCCGCCCGGCGGCGCCCAGCAGGAAGCCCAGGTCCGGCGCCTCCTCGCGAGGGTGGCGCATGGAGGCCACGGCGACGGGCGCGGGAACCAGCTGCTGCGCGGCGGCCAGCGTCGCCAGCGCGTTCCCCGGGCCGACTTCGAGGAGGACGCGCCCCGGCGCGGAGACCGCTTCGCGCACCCCGTCGGCGAAGCGGATCGGCTGCCGGAGGTGGCGCGCCCAGTACGCCGGGTCGGTGGCCTCCTCCGGACGGATCCACGTCCCCGTCACCCCGGAGAGGAAGGGGATCGTCGGTGGATGCAGGCGATAGCGCGCGATGTCGCGGGTGAACCCGTCCAGGAACGGCTCCACCATCCACGAGTGGCTCGCCACCTGGATGCGCACCCGCCCGCACTCCACCTCCGCCGCCTCCAGCCGCGCCGCCAGCGCGTCGATCTCCGCCTCCGGCCCGGAGACCAGCGTCAATCCCGGCGCGTTCACCGCGGCGATCGAGAGGCGGTCGCCGAGCATCGCGCGCACCTCCGCCTCGGGAAGGTGCACCGAGAGCATCCGCCCCTCGGGCATCCGGTCGAAGAGCGCGCCCCGGAGCATCACCAGGTCCAGCGCGTCCTCCAGCGAGAAGACCCCCGCCAGGCACGCCGCCGCGTACTCGCCCAGCGAATGGCCGATCATGGCGTGCGGCTTCACCCCCCAGCTCATCCACAGCTTCGCCAGCGCGTACTCGGTGACGAAGATGGAGGCCAGCACCGCGGGGACGTGCTCGCGGTCCACCCCGGGGTCGCCCGGCAGCGAGGGGTAGAGGAAGCGCCGGAGGTCGAACCCCAGCTTCGGCCGCAGCAACTCTGCGCAGCGGTCCACCTCGCCGCGGAAGAGCGGCTCCGCGCGGTAGATCTCGATCCCCATGTCGGGGTGCTGCGTTCCGCCGCCGGGGAACATGAACACCGGCTCCCGCCGCCCGGGCGCCGTGGCCCCGGCGCGCCGCGGCTCCGGCCCCCGCAGCGCCTCCGCCGCCTCCGCCGCGGTGCGGGCTACGGCGTAGCGCCGGTGGTCGAACCCCCGCCGCCCCGCCTGCAGCGTGAACGCCACGCCGGCGAGGTCGGCCTCCGGGTGCGCCTCCAGGTGGCTGGCGAGACGGCCGGCCGCCTGGTCGAGCGCCGCCCGGCTCCGCGCCGAGAGGACGAGGAGCTGCCACTCGCGCGCATCCGCCGCGGCGGGCTCCGGCTCCGGCGCCTCTTCCAGGACGACGTGCGCGTTGGTGCCGCCGACGCCGAAGGAGCTGACCCCCGCGCGCCGCGGCTCGCCGTCGCCCAGCCACTCGCGCGCCGCGGTGGGGACGTAGAAGGGCGACGCCTCCAGCTCCAGCCGCGGGTTGGGCGAGGCGTAGTTTGCCGCCGGCGGGATGGTGCGATGCTCCAGCGCCAGGACGGCGCGCATCATCCCCGCGATCCCGGCGGCGGCGTCCAGGTGGCCGATGTTGGCCTTGACCGACCCCAGCGCGCAGAACCCGCGGCGCTTCGTCCGGGCGCGGA
>DASTNU010000375.1:0-3088 GCA_035720605.1 Longimicrobium sp.
GAGGCCGCCCGCGGTGACGTCCAGCAGCAGCTGGCGCCAGCCGAGCGGCGCCAGCCGCCTGCACGCCTCGCCGACGCTGTCGATGAGCGCCTTTTCGCTGGACGCGAACGCGAACTGCCACGCGCCGCTCACCATGATCGAGCCGGCGCCCAGCGCCGCGTGTTGCAGGAAGGTCCTTCGGGTCACCCACTTCGACGGCTCGGACATGATGGGGATCCTGTGGCATGGATGGGACCGCGGCTATCCGGCAGGTTTCGCTATTTACTGCGTTCGGGGGATCGGTGCCAGTATCCCCTGTCGGGCTCGCGTGGAAGGAGACGGCCCGCCGCGGTCCTCGCCGTGGCCGCTTACCGCAGCCGCGCCGCCGTCCCGGCGACGACACCGCGCAGCGAGCCGCGATGGAGCGAAACGGAGATGCCGCTCGCGACGCACTCGAACGTGGAGTCGTGGAAGGCGAACACGTAGTGCGCCAGCTTCCAGAACGGCTCGGGGCGGTGGGATGGATGGACGGAGTTCATTCGCTCGAGCGCGCGGATCCACGACGAGCCCTCGACGACGCAGGCGCTGTACGGTTCCAGGCCGCGCTCCGCCAGCGGATGCCCCTCGAACGCCTCGTCGTTCGGCGGGCCGAAGATGTGGGCGGCCGGCCCTTCGAACTCCACCACCGCGATCGGCTCATCCGGCGAATCCGCGCTCACCACCTGGACCCACGTGCCGTCCCAGCCCGCGGGCGTGTCCTGGACGAGGTAGACCAGGAACACGCGATGCTCGCTCGCCAGGACGATGGGCAGCGGCGCGCCGACGTCGGACTGCGGCGCATTCGCGAGCGGGACCACGCGGTCGAGCGCATCCGGCGTGTACGGCCACGTCCAGGCGGGCGGCGTGTGCCGCGGCGCGCTCACACCACCCGCTCTCCCGCCTTCCACACACCCTCGATGATCGGCGCGGCGAGGCGGTAGGGGATCTCGGCGGCGGAGGAGGCGCGCCAGAGCACCAGGTCGGCGGGGGCGCCGGGGGCCAGGGTGCCGCGGCCGTCCGCCAGCTCCAGCGCGGCGGCGCCGCCGGCGGTGGCCGCGCGCAGCGACTCGTGCGGGCTCATCCCCATGCGGCTGCAGGCGGCCGTCAGCACGAAGTGCATGGACGGCGTGGGCGAGCTGCCCGGGTTGAAGTCCGTGGCCAGCGCCACGGTGGCGCCGGCGTCCAGCAGCGCGCGGCCCGGCGCCCACCGCGGCCGGCCCAGGAAGAAGAGCGTCGCCGGCAGCAGCGTCGCCACCGTGGGCGACGCCGCCAGCGCGGCGATGCCGGCCTCGCTGATGTCGCCCAGGTGGTCGGCGGAGGCGGCGCCCAGCTCCGCGGCCAGCTCCGCCCCGCCGCTCCCCTCCAGCTCGTCGGCGTGCAGCTTGGGGCGCAGCCCGTGCGCGAGGCCCGCGCGCAGGATGCGCTCCGTCTCGTCGCGCCCGAACACGCCGGGCTCCATGAACGCGTCGCAGAAGCGCGCCAGCCCCGCCTGCGCCACGGCCGGGATCATCTCCTCCACCAGCAGCTCCACGTACGCCGCGCGGTCGTCGCGGTACTCCGGGGGCACCTCGTGGCCGCCCAGGAAGGTGGGGATCAGCCCGATCGGCTGCAGCTCGTTCAGCCGGCGGATGGCGCGCAGCGTCTTGAGCTCGCTCTCCGTGCTGAGGCCGTAGCCGCTCTTGACCTCCGCCGTGGTGGTGCCGCCGCGCAGCATCTCCTCCAGCCGGGGCAGCGTCATCTCCACCAGCTCGTCCTCGCTGCGCGCGCGCAGGTCGCGCACGCTGGCGTTGATGCCGCCGCCCCGCCGCGCGATCTCCATGTACGGCACGCCGGTGCAGCGCAGCGCGTACTCGTCCACGCGGTAGCGGCCGAAGACGGCGTGCGTGTGGCTGTCCACGAACCCCGGCGCGAGGGTCATCCCCGCGCAGTTCACCCGCTCCAGGTGCGGATGCCCGGCGAGCACGTCGTCCTGCGGCCCCAGCGCCTCCACCACGCCGTTCACCACCGCGACCGCCGCGCCGCGCAGCACCCCCGCGGGATCGGCGCCCTCCGACGCGCGCGCGGGCCCGGTGCACACCGCCACCTCGGCGGCGTTGACGAAGACGGCGGAGCGGGGCAGGTGGGGCATCGGCTGATTCACGGGCTTCCAGTGATCTCGGGTGGCGGGTACATTCTGGGCGTCCCGGCTCGACCGCGTCAAATCGCCTGAAACGTCCCTCCGGAAGAGGTGCAGATGAGCAGTCCCGAACAGGCGCTCGCCACCCAGCTGCGAAACATCGAAGCGAAGACGGGACAGGATCTCGCCGCCCTGCGCCTCGCGATCGCTGGATCCGGCAGGACGAAGCACGGCGAGGTGCGGGCCTGGCTGATGGAGACGTACGGGCTGGGCTACGGCGACGCCAACACGCTCGCCCACGCCGCCGCCCGCGGCGACGGCGCCACCGCCGCGGCCGATGCGGGCGGGGCCGACCCGCTGGACGACATCTACACGGGCAAGAAGGCGCACCTGCGTTCCGTCCACGACGCGGTGATGACGGCCATCCAGCCCTGGGGCGAGTTCGAAGTCGCGCCCAAGAAGGGGTACGTCTCCCTGCGCCGGAAGAAGCAGTTCGCCATGCTCGGCCCCAAGACCGCCGACCGGGCCGAGCTGGGCATCAACCTGAAGGATGACGTGGGGAGCGAGCGCGTCGTGGCGCAGAAGCCGGGCGGCATGTGCCAGTACGCCGTCGCCCTGTCTACGCCGGCGGACGTCGACGCCGAGCTTCTCTCCGTCCTGCGCCGCGCCTTCGACGCTGCGGGCTGACCGGGGCCGAAAAACCTGCGGCAGCCGCGGACGTTCCCGCCCGCGGCTGCCGCTCTCGTATCCCGCCGAACCAGGGAATGCCTCACGCAGAGTCAGCAGGGTCAGCGGAGTCGCTGCGTGCACGGAATCGAACTCTGAGTCCGGTCTAAAAAGCCGTTAGCAGGTCTGAACGAATTCCTTTCAATCGGGCTAAGCCGCTGCTATATTGTGGCTTAGCCCGATTTACACCTGCCCCCTCCCCGAACCCGCCAGCCCTGTGTTTCGTCC
>DASTNU010000376.1:0-4711 GCA_035720605.1 Longimicrobium sp.
CCGGCGGTCAGGGTGCGCGTGGCGGGGTGGTAGACGAGATCGAAGTGCGCGGGCGGAAGCAGCGACTCCAGCGCGGCCACTGACGCGGTCTGTGAATGGGGATACAGGAACACCGAGGCGTGGCCGTACTCCACGTCGCCGCGCAGCTGCTGCAGCGCGCCGTCGCCGCGGCGGACGTAGACCAGGTCGAACTCCGGCCCGGCCCCGCTGAGCGCGATGGAGGGAGCCGGCTGTCCCGGCTGCGGCGCGGTTTCCATCACCCGCGCCAGCACGTCGGCCACGGGGAGCGCGCGCTGCACGGGGGTGAACTGGAGCGTGCAGACGAGGTAGGTGCCCTGCACCTCCGCGGGGGTGAGCGTGTCGTCGAGCGGGTCGCTGATGCCGTCGTCGCAGGCCGCGGCCAGGAAAAGGGAGGCCAGCACGGCGGCGCGGGGGAGCAAAGCACACATGGTGTCACCTTGCTTCGTGGGGAGATGGATCGGCGGACCTGATACCCACGCTCCGCGCCGCCGTTCATCTTCATCTCACCTCGACCGGCCGTGATCCTCGGCGACCGGATGGAGCGATGGATTCGCCGCTGGAAATTCGCGAAGTCCGCCTGCGCGGACTCAGGGGGGCGAGATCGCGGCGCCGGTCGGGCCACCAGGTTCGGTGAGTAGATTCCTCAGTCGGCGCCGGAGTACCGGGTCCGCGGCCAGTGCGGAGCGGCGCCTCCTTTGGAATGACAGGTTGGAGGGGTTGCGAAGAGTGGGATGATGTTCGAAGCCCTGTTCGCCGGCGCGTCAGCGGCGGCGAGACAGGGCTTCTGGCCGTCCCAGCGGCGGGTTTACCCGCTCGGATGGGCTGGTGCCGCGCGACCTGAGCGGCTCTCGTCGGTTCGACCCGCCGTGATCCGCGGCGACCGGATGGAGCGATGGATTCGCCGCTGGAAATTCGCGAAGTCCGCCTGCGCGGCGCCTGCGCGGACTCGGGGGGGCGAGATCGCGGCGCCGGTCGGGCCACCAGGTTCGGTGAGTTGATTCCTCAGTCGGCGCCGGAGTACCGGGTCCGCGGCCAGTGCGGAGCGGCGCCTCCTTCGGAATGACAGGTTGGAGGGATGGCGATGTTCGAAGCCCTGTTCGTCGGCGCGTCAGCGGCGGCGAGACAGGGCTTCTGGCTTTCCCAGCGGCGGGTTTACCCGCTCGGATGGGGCCGGTGCCGCGCGATCTGGCCGGGTCTCGTCGGGTCTCGTCGGGTCGCCCGGCTCAGACGTTCCGCGTGATGGCTCGTTCGCCCGTCCCGCGGCGCGCGCCGGCGCCGCGGGGGGTCCGTCATCCGGCTCAGGAGCAGGTGGGGCGGCCGTGCGGAAGCGGCAGGGTGCAGGTGCGCGTCTCGCCGTCGCGGGTGATCACCAGTGTGGCGGTGCTGGTGCCGTCGTACGTCACCACCTCGCGGCGCGTGGAGGTCGTCGTCTGACCGCCCCGCGTCACGGTGACCTGCATCGCGCGGACGATGCTGCCGCTGACGGGGTACGGGCGCGGGCTGGCGTCGGTGGCCACGGGGATCACCACGTTGTTCACGGAATCCGCCGCCACGCGCAGCGCGGTGAACGACCCGGCGTCGTCGGTGCCGGTGGTGCTCTCGCGGCCGGCGGAAGTGCCGTTCACGGTGCGCTGGGTGCTGCCGGAGGCCAGGCCGCCCACGGTGCGGTCGCTGGCGTGCTCCACCGTGCTGGTGGCGCCGCTGCGGTGCGTGCGGGTGCCGGCGACGGCGACGCGCGCGTTCACGCTGTTGGTGGTGACGCTGTCGAACGCCTGCTGCACGGCCCCGGCGGCGTCGCGGAACTGCGCGGAGCGGTTGATGGTGAGCCCGTGGCGGGTCTCGGCCGCGCAGACGTTGCGGCCGGCGGAGGCGTCGAAGGCGCAGCTGGCGAAGGGCACGCTCTCGCCGAACGGCTGGTGGCCGTGGTGCCGGCCCATGCCGTCGCCCAGGAAAGCGCCGATGAGGCCGCCGCCCATCAGCCCGCCCAGGCCGCCGCCGCGGAGGCCGCCGCCATGGTGACCGCCGCCGTGCCCGGGTCCGCCGCGGCCGGGGGTCCAGGCGCCGGAGTCCGCGCCGGCGAAGCTGCTGGTGGTGGCGTCGAAGCCGGCGGGGACGGTGTTGAAGGCGGGGTCCAGGTCCAGGAACGACCCGGCGCTGGTGATGTCCGAGCAGGCGGAGCCGGCGAGGACCAGCGCGGCCGCCAGGGTGCGGGAAGCGGTGCGGTTCATGGGAGCGTCTGTCCGGGGGTGAGGCCGGCCGGGGCGCGACGTGGTTCGCGGCCCTCCATCCGCCGGCGTTCATCCCTACAGACACGCCAAACGGCGCGTACCCCTACCCGTGGGCAGCGCGCGTTTCCCTCATCGAAATCCTGCGCCTCCTGTCATGCTGAGGGGACGCGCCACGCGAGATTCTTCGGTCGCGCCCGGCTTCCGTGCATCGCTCCATCAACGCGCGGCGCTCCCTCGAAATGACAGGCGTTGCCGTGGACCGCGCGCATGCACGGAGACGCGCATCGCCCCCTGCCGCGGGCGACAGGGGGCGATTCGCGTTCGTGGGCCGGCGCGCTACGGCTGGCCCACCACTCTCGTGGGAGACGTCCGGTCCACCGTGTCGCCGGTGCCGAGATGGCCGCGGCTGTTGTCGCCCCAGCAGTAGATCACGTTGCTGGTGGTGATCCCGCAATGCGCGCCGTTCCCGAGCTCCACGTGACGGAAGGTGAGGGTCGTGGAGACCGGGGTGCCCGGCGCCGACCCCCAGCTCCAGCAGTAGCCGCGCCCGTCGACGCCCACGCCGCAGACCCCGCCGGATCCGACCTCGATGCTGGTGAACTGCAGTCCCGGCACCGCGAAGGGCGTGCTGCTGCTGTTGCCGTTGCCCCAGCACCATGCCGTGCCGCCGGTCTCCAGGGCACACGTACCGGAGTGGTAGCCGTCGATCATGGTGTAGGTGCGGCCGCCGCTCACCGGCACCGGGTTCGCCGTACAGGGATACTCGTAGTCATCGATCAGGCACACGTCGTTCTCGCCGAACGGGCCGGAGGACCCGAGCTGGCCCGAGTCGTCCGACCCCCAGCACCAGGCCGTGCCGTCGGTCTTCAGCCCGCAGCTGTGGAAGCGCCCGGTGGTGATGTCCGACCACAGCGTTCCGGCGAAGCCGTTGCCCATCGAGCGGTAGGGTCCGTTGCCCCAGCAGTGCAGGGTGTTGTCGGTGCGGATGCCGCAGGCGTGCAGGCGATCCAGCTCCACCTTTTCCCAGTCGTGACCGCCGGGGAGCAGCCCGGGGAAGGAATCCTGGCGCATGGTGAGCAGCGGCCGGGGACCCCAGCAGTACACGTCGCCGGAGGGGTTGCCGGCGCACGCCGCCTGCTCCGCGCTGCCTCCCGCCGGCTCGTTCACGTGCACCCAGGTGAGGCCCAGCGAGCCGGTGTACCGTACCGGCGCCTCGTTGCGGCCGGTTTCCTCGCTGGGGGCCGCCGTTCCGCCCAGGCGATTCCCCCAGCAGTAGGCCGCCCCGGAGGTGGTGAGCGCACAGGTGGTGGAGAGGCCCTTCGAAAAGGTGACGAAGCTCTCGGTGAGCGGCTGCACGGTTACCTGCACCGTGTCGTAGAAGCTCGCCACGCGCACCACGATGCCCGTGGTTCCCGGCTTCTTGCCCAGGACGACCGCCTGACGGGTGGCGTTGCGGCGCACGAACGCCACGGTGGAATCCAGCGACGTCCACACCGACACGGTGGTGCTGTCCTGGTAGTATGCCACCTGCGCGGTGTCGATCTGTCCCGTACGCAGGCTCATCGTCCCCGGGGAGACGGTGTTGGCGGGCACCGCGCTGGCCGCGAAGGTCACCGGCGCCAGGCTGCCGGAGGAGGCCCGCAGCCGCTGCTGGCCCGCGGGCCCGAGGGTCCAGTTGGTCTTCAGCAAACCGCCTGGCCCGGTGTTGCCGCTGGCCGGCGTCACCGAGCCGCCCCCGAGCGTGACCGTCCAGACGACGAAGCTGTTGAGCACTCCGTTGCCGTGCTGGTCCACGATCTTGACGGTGGGGTCCACCGGCAGCTCGGCACCCGGGAGGGCCGTCTGGCCGTCGCCATTGGTTTTCACGATGGCGACCGGGGGGCCCGCGTTGGCCGTGGCGCGGAACGGGGTGTTCAGGCCGTTGGGGCCGTGCGCACGCAGCGTGGGGGTGCCGGCCTGGGTTCCCAGCGTCCACCGGGTGCGCGCCCGGCCGGCCGCGTCCGTGATGCTGGTGGTGGGCGAGGCGGTGCCGGTCGGGTCCGGCGCCCAGGTGATCTGCACTCCGCCGACGGGACGGCCGTCCGCAAGGATCACGCGTACGACCAGGGAATCGGCCAGCGGCTGTGTGACGGTGCCCGTCTGGTTGTCGCCGCCCACCCGCTGGAGGATGGCGTTGGCCGGCAGGCTGGCCGTCGCCGTGAAGACCACCTCGAGCGACGGGCCGGCCGTGGCGCGGGCCGTGTGCACGGAGTCCGTGCGGGTGCCCAGCCTCCACTGCGTCTGCGAGATCCCGGCTCCGTCGGTGTTGTCCGCCGTCGGCGAGAGGGAGCCGCTCTCCGCCGTCCAGGTGACGGGGACGCCCGGCACGGGGTTGCCGTACTGGTCCCGCACCCGCACCCGGAGCGAATCGGCCAGCAGCTCTCCGGCCCCGCCGGTCAGCGAGGTGGGGCCGACCGGCTGGA
>DASTNU010000377.1:0-4533 GCA_035720605.1 Longimicrobium sp.
AAGGACGAAGTCCGGCAGGTCGGCCGCGAGCTGGGACTGCCGGAGGAGATGGTCGGCCGCCACCCCTTCCCCGGCCCCGGCCTGGCGATCCGCGTCCTCGGCGCCGTGGACGAGCGCGAGCTTGATATCCTCCGCGCCGCGGACGTCATCTACCTGGAGGAGATCCGCGCGGCGGGGCTGTACGACGCCATCTGGCAGGCCTTCGCGGTGCTGCTCCCGGTCCGCTCCGTGGGGGTGATGGGCGACCTGCGCACGTACGAGAACGTGTGCGCCCTGCGCGCGGTCACCAGCCGCGACGGGATGACGGCGGACTGGTACCCGTTCCCCCACGACGTGCTGGCGCGCATCTCCACCCGCATCATCAACGAGGTGAACGGCATCAACCGCGTCGTCTACGACGTCTCATCGAAGCCGCCCGCGACGATCGAGTGGGAGTGATGAGTGCGTTCTCGCCGGAGGGATCGCCATGAGCACGGGTCCGCGAAACGGGCGCCTGAGCGCGATCCTCCAGTGGTGGCAGGGCGTGCGCGGCGGCGCCCGATCCCCCGCGCCCGCCGCGGCGGACGTGGAGCGCTGGGTCACGATGTACGAGCGCTTCGGCAGCGGCAACTTCGCCGATCCCCCGA
Organism: Longimicrobium sp.; assembly: GCA_035720605.1. Taxonomy (GTDB): domain Bacteria; phylum Gemmatimonadota; class Gemmatimonadetes; order Longimicrobiales; family Longimicrobiaceae; genus Longimicrobium. Next base: position 627 of record DASTNU010000377.1, read on the forward strand.
CGAACGCGGAGATCCGCGGGACGATCCGGGCGGTGCTGGACGAAGCCGCGCTCCTTCGCACGCTCCCCCACCTCGACGAGGGTGGGCTCGAGGAGCACCCGAACTGCTGGATCGCGTCGGGGACGGACGAGGGCCCGGTCTTCACGCTGGACCTGTACCGCGGAGGGATGCTGCTCTTCACGACGCGCGCCGACGAGGAGGCGGACGACGACGAGCCCGTCGGCGAGAAGCACGGCGTCTCGATCGCCGAAGCGGAGCGGCTGTTCCGCGCCCTTCGCGACGGCCGCATCGCCGAGGTGGAAGCCGCGTTCCGCGTGGCTTGAACCGCGCGAAGGCCGCCTCCGTGCCCAGGGCACGCCCGTCCGCGAAAGACGGACGGCGTGGCGCCGTCGTCGCGGTTTCAGCCCGGTTTCCGGCCGCGGCGGTTTCTTCGATCGCTCATCGCGGAATCGTCCCACCACCTCACCCCGGCCCCTGCCGATGAAACCCATCCGCCCCCTTCTCCTCGCCCTCGCCGCGCTCGCGGTAACGATCCCCGCCGCCGCGCAGCAGACGCCCTCCGAGCGGCTGGGGCAGCTGTTCGCGGACGACTGGGAGTTCACCCTGCGCGAGAACCCCATCTTCGCCACCAGCCTGGGCGACCGGCGCTACAACCGGCTGCTGGACGGCGTCTCGCCCGCCGACGTCGCACGGCGCACCGATGAGACACGGCGCCTGCTGGCCCGGCTGGAGGCCATCCCGCGCGACTCGCTCACCCCCGAGGAGCGCATCAACTACGACATCTTCGCGCGCAACGCCCGGCTGGGGATCGAAGAAGTGGAGCTGGGGCTGCACCTGATCCCCATCACCAACCGGGAAGGGTTCCACACCGGCTTTCCCGAGCTGGGCGACCGGGTGCCCCTCAACAACACCGAGGACTACGAGAACTACATCGCCCGGCTGGCTGCCTTCCGCGGCTGGGTGGGGCAGCACGTGGAGCTCATGCGCGAGGGGATCCGCGCGGGGATGGTGCTCCCCTCCGTCTCGCTGATCGGGATCGAGGAGACCATCCAGCCCCACATCGTCGCCGACCCCGCGCAGAGCCTGCTGTGGGCGCCGTTCGCGGCGTTCCCGGCGGGGGTGCCGGAGGCGGACCGCGCGCGGCTGGCGGCGGCCGGGCGGCAGGCCATCGAGCAGTCGGTGGTCGCCGGCTACCGCGACTTCCTGGAGTTCATCCAGCGCGAGTACGTCCCCGCCGGGCGCAGCGGGATCGCCGCGTCGGAGCTGCCCAACGGGCGGGCCATCTACGCGCAGCGGGTGCGCAACTACACCACGCTGGACCTCACGCCGGACCAGGTGCACGAGACGGGGCTGCGCGAGGTGGCCCGCATCCGCGCGCAGATGGACTCGCTGATGCGCTCCACCGGCTTTGCCGGCACCTTCGCGGAGTTCATCCAGTTCCTGCGCACGGACCCGCGCTTCTACGTCAGCACGCCGGAAGAGCTGATGCAGCGGACGGCGGTCGTCCTGAAGCGGATGGACGGCGAGCTGCCGCGCCTGTTCGGCCGGCTGCCGCGCATGCCGTACGGCATCAAGCCCATCCCGGACTACATCGCGCCGCGCACCACCACGGCGTACTACTCGCGCCCCAGCGGCGACGGCACTCGCGCCGGCACCTACTGGGTGAACCTGTACGACCTGAAGAGCCGCCCCACGTACGAGATCGAGGCGCTCTCCTACCACGAGGCCGTTCCCGGCCACCACCTGCAGATCGCGCTGGCGCAGGAGCTGGAGGGGATGCCGGAGTTCCGCCGCTACGGCGGGTTCACCGCGTTCACCGAGGGATGGGGGCTGTACGCGGAGCAGCTCGGATACGACGTGGGCTTCTACACGGACCCGTACAGCCGCTTCGGGCAGCTGACGTACGAGATGTGGCGCGCCTGCCGGCTGGTGGTGGACACGGGGATGCACTGGAAGGGGTGGACGCGGCAGCAGGCCATCGACTACATGGCGGAGAACAGCGCGCTCACCGTGCTCAACATCACCAACGAGGTGGACCGCTACATCGCCTGGCCCGGGCAGGCGCTGGCGTACAAGACGGGGCAGATGAAGATCAGCGAGCTGCGCGCCGAGGCCCAGCGCGCCCTGGGCACCCGCTTCGACCTGCGCCGCTTTCACGACGTGGTCCTGGGCTCCGGCGCGGTGCCGCTGACGGTGCTGGAGGGGAACGTGCGCGCGTGGATCGCGGCGGGGGGGCGGTGAAGGGGTGAAGGGGTGAAGGGGTGAAAGGGTGAAAGGGTGAAAGGGTGATGGAGTGATGCCGGCCCCGGTGCGAGGAATGGGTTCCTTGCGCCGGGGCCGGTGTCGCGCTTTGCGCGAGATTTGTCTTCCTGAGGGAGGCGCCGCGTCCATCCTGCTGTCACGAAGGACTTTGGCGCCGACCGAAGGATCTTGCCCGCAGAACCGGGGGGCAGGATTCCTGTTGCAGAGCCTGCCCCTCCATGGCGGAGAGAAGATCCTTCGGTCGCGCGCAAGCGGCTGCATTACTTCAGGTTTACGCGTGTGCGCTCCCTCAGGAAGACAACGCTGCTTCGCTGTCTCCCTGGGGTATGGCAGCACCCGCTCATATCAGGGGCCCAGCTCGAAGACTGAGCCGCCGGAGAGCAGGTAGAGCTCGCCGTCCCGCGCCACCACCAGGTCGGTGGAGGCGGCGATGCCGACGTCGACCTGCGTGCCTCCCGGCGCCACCAGGCGGTAGCGCTGCGTGGGCGTGAGCTCGTAGACGACGGTGCCGTCCGGCGCCAGCCCCCGCAGCAGGCCGGTGGTGGTCAGGTGCTCCACCACGCCCGCCGGCGAGCGGCGCCAGACGTTGCCCACCGCGGTCACCGTGGAGCCGCGGTACGCGATCCAGCCCCCCTCAAGCAGGAACTGCAGGAACCCGCCGTGCGTCTCCGTCGCGCCGGCGAGGAGCAGGTCTCCCCCGGGCTGGTCCAGGTACAGTATCGCGCTGGAGCCCAGGAAACTGAACAGGCGGTAGACGACGTTCGTCCCGTCGGTCGCGGCTCGCTGGGGAGTGTATCCCGCGCCGGGTGTCTCGGTGGAGACCGGGGTCGTCGTTCCGTCGTACAGGAACACCCCGCCCCCCGAGACGTAGACCACGTCCCCGTTCGGCGCGGCGTCCACGTCCGCGGCGGAGGAGCTCGCGACCACGTCCGTCACGCCCGTCGCCAGGTTGCGGCGCAGCACCTGCGACCCGGTACGCCACGCCGCCCAGCTTCCGTGGACGCTCATCTGCTCGACGTCGGAGCCCAGCTCGGTGAGCGCGCCGCTCCGCCACTCCACCCATCGGGCGGGCGCGCCGCCCGAGACCAGGGCGCCGCCCGGGAAGAGCCAGCCGGCTGTGAACGGAACCACGTTCGCCTGAGAGTCCACCTTCACCGCCTGGTCGACGCCGGTCGCCCGGCTGCGGACCTTGATGACCCGCGTGCCGCCGGCGGAATCCACCCACAGCACCCGGTCCGCGGAGACGTCCAGCGCGCGGCCGGGCACCTGCGCCACCAGCGTGCGGGTGCCCAGCCCGATGACGTTGACGGTGAAGGTCTGCTGCAGCGGCCCCACGCTGGCGCGCAGCGTCTGCGGCCCCGCGGCCGCGCCCAGCGTCCACTGCGCCGACGCCTGGCCGATGGTCGGCCCGAACTGCCGCTCGGTGATCGACGTGGCCGGGGTCACGGAGCCGCCGCCGGTGAGCACCGTCCAGTGCACCCTGGCTCCCGGCACCGGGCCCGCCCCGTCGCCGTTCAGCGAGACCACCAGGTTCACCGCGGTGCCCGCGGTGGCGGTGACGCCGTCGCCCGCCAGCTTCAGCAGCACGTTCCCCGCGCGGCCGGTGAACGCGACCTGGTTGGTGCCGGTGGCGGAGGCCACCGCC
>DASTNU010000378.1:0-7277 GCA_035720605.1 Longimicrobium sp.
CCCCCCGCTGTTCAGCTGCCCGGACGCCTGGACGCTGGCGGTGAAGGTGAACGACTCGGGGGCGATCACCATGCCGGAGTCGGGGGACGAGTACTGCATGTTCGGGGGGCCGGCCAACATCGCCTTCGACCGGAACGGGTACGCCTGGATCGGCAACAACGTGTTCCAGGGAACGCCCAACTCGGGCAACTTCATCATCGTGCTGCAGCCGGACGGCAAGCCCGCGCGCGGTGGGGCGGGGCTGCCCACCTCGCCCCTGTTCGGCGGCGGGCTGGTGGGGCCGGGGTGGGGGGTCACCATCGACCCGAGCCAGAACGTGTGGGTGGGCAACTTTGGCTGGGGCAACCCGGACACGCAGTATCCCGTGAACGGCACCGTGTCCAGGTTCGGCCCCGACGGCACGGCGATCTCCCCCGACGCCGGCTACAAGAACGGGCCCGGGAACGGGAGCGCCGACGGATGGCAGCGCGCGCAGGCGGTCGTAGCGGACGCGGACGGCAACATCTGGATCGCCTCCTTCGGGAGCAACGAAGTGGTGGTGTTCCTGGGCGGCGACCCCGGCAACCAGGTGTGGCTCCCCGCTGGCACCGGCACCTTTGGCGTCGCCATCGCGCCGGACGGCACGGCGTGGGTGAGCGCCGGCGGCGGCGGGCTGGGATGGCCCACGACCAGCCCCGGCAGCGTTTCGCGGTTCTCCGTGAGCTCGACCGGGATCACGCAGGTGGGGGCGACGGTGACGGTGGGGGCGGCGAACAAGGTGATCGCGACGGATTCGCTCGGGAACGCGTGGCTGGCCTCGGGGGGCGACAGCACGGTGTACTGGTTCGACTCCAGCGGAGCCAGGCGGGACGGGTTCACGGACGTGGGCGGGATGGACGCCCCGTGGGGGCTGTGCGTGGACGGCGACGACCACGTGTGGGTGGGCAACTTCGGGAAGCTGGGTCCGGAGAACGACTACACGTACGCCGGCCTCACCAGGCTGGTGGGCGCGAATCCCGCCACCATCCCCGCGGGGATGAGCACCGGCGACGCCATCTCTCCCCCCACCGGCTACACGCTGCCCAGCGCGGGGCAGCCGGTGCTGCTGGCCAACGGGGACCCGGTGTACAGGGACGGCACCGAGTGCTACAGCCCCATGATGCGCTGCACCAGCTGCCAGATCGACCAGGCGGGGAACGTGTGGGTGGTGAACAACTGGAAGCCGCGCTTCAAGACGGCCTTCGAGCCCAACGAGGGGAACCCCGGCGGCGACGGCGTGGTGATCTTCGTGGGCCTGGCCAGGCCGCCGGCGCTGCCGAGCTGGATGCAGTCGGCGTGAGGCTCTGGCCCGCGCGCGCAGCTCTCACCCTCTTCCACGTGCCGTGGGAGAGGGTGCCGGCTTTCCGGGCATCCGCGTGAGCACGTTCATGGGCGTCGCGCGATCGCCTCGGCCATCGAGCTGGCGGATGGCTCTCCAGATCGCGCATCGGGGGATGCGGGCCGCCTGCTCCGCTGCGCTCCGGAGACGATCCGGCGAGCCGCATCCTCTCCAAAAAGTTTTCGATGGCACCCTGCCGCGCTTCCATCCCTCCCCCGTTCCCGAACGCCCGCGCCGGCTCGCGCCGCGTCGACCGGCGCGCCGTGCCTTCGGCAGCCATGAAATCCGGCTTGGACCGTGAAAGCGAAGGAAACGGCACCAGAAAACTCCGTCGACTCCGTGTGAGGCCTCGTTCCTCGTGCGGCCCGGCCGGCGGCATTCCTTCCCATCCGCCGCTCGCGGCTCTCTGCGTGGAATCGAGCCCGCCGCGCCCTTCTAACGGGTGGTTACCCCCGGCGGGCAGGCGGGGGGCTACGGACGACATCGACAGGAGGCGGCAGTGAGCAAGCAGCGTCGTGAAGCCGGCGAGGCGGGAAATGCGCCGGCGGACAACCCCGGCAGCGTGCCGACCCCCGGCTACCCGCCGGCCCCCCAGCCGCCAGCGGCCGAGATCCCGCTCGAGACGGTGGAAACCGAGGCGATGGACCTGGATCCGCACCTGCAGCAGGTGGTGATGGCCGAAGGGGAAGGGCGGCTGATGGGACCCGAGGTGCTGACGGAGTCTCCCGAGGGAATGCCCGCGGTGGACGTGCTGGCGAAGCTCACCGATCCTGCCCAGCAGGTGGACGGGCTGAACGTGGTGCAGACCATCGGGCAGATCGTCACCGGCACGGTGGACCTGGACAAGATCGAGTCCGTGCGCACCCACCCCAACGTCATCAGCCTGAAGCGCGCGACCAGGCTGCACCCCGAAGTGCGCTTTTCCGTGCCGGAGATCCGCGCCGACGCCACGGCCCTGCGCACCGCGGCACCGTCCGGACAGGCGGTGTCGGGCGCCGGCGTGATCGTGGGGATCGTGGACTACGGCTGCGACTTCCTGCACGACAACTTCCGCAGGAACGACGGCAGCTCGCGGCTGCTCTTTCTGTGGGACCAGAACGGGGGGTCCACCGCCAGCTCTCCCGCGCCGTACAACTACGGCCGGGAGTACACCGGGGCACAGATCGACGCGGCCATCCAGCAGGCGTCGGATCGGCCCGCCCAGACGGACGACGTCTACACGCGCGTCAAGTTCCCCGAAGACCCCGACAACCGGGCGTACGTGGCGCTGGGCTACATCCCCCGGCCCACGCCGGTGAACGCGCAACGGATCGGGAACCATGGAACGCACGTGATGGACATCGCCGCCGGCAACGGGCGGGGCAGCGGCACCCCGGGGGTGGCGCCCGGCGCGGACCTGATCTTCGTCGAGGTGTCCACGGGCGACTTCGAGGCCGAAGAATCGTTCGGAAACTCCCGGCGCCTGCTGGAGGCGGTTGCGTACATCTTCGAAAAGGCGGAGCAGCTGGGCCGTCCCTGCGTCGTCAACCTGAGCCTGAGCACGCACGGGGGGCCCCACGACGGCAGCACGCTGGCGGAGCAGGGGTTCGACACGCTGCTGGACCAGCCCAACCGGGCGATCGTGATCGCCGCCGGCAATTCGTGGGAGCACGGCAGCCACGCCGCCGGCGTCGTCGCCGCGGGAAGCCCGCGCACGCTGACGTGGCAGATCGGGGTGCGCAACCTGGCCGGCCAGCTGGTGGACCCCACGGGGAACGAGCTGGAGGTGTGGTATCCGGGGGATGCGGAGCTGGCGGTAACGCTGGTGACGCCCGGCGGCCAGCGCATCGGCCCCACCGCGCTGGGCAGGCGGACGGAGATCAAGTCGGGGGGCACCATGCACGGGGTGGTCATCCATCGCCGGGGAGACCCCAACAACGGCGACAACCAGATCGACGTCCTGCTTGGCACCTCGCTGCCCAGGGGAGACTGGCAGGTGGTGCTTGCCGCGGCCGGGGCGCAGACCGCCTTTCACGCGTGGGTGGAGCGCGACGACCGGGGGCAGTCGCGCTTTGCCCCGGCGGACGACGACCGTACCCACACCATCGGGTCCATCTCGTGCGGCCGGCACACGCTGACGGTGGGGTCGTACGATGCGCGCGCGGCGCAGCGCGACCTGTCCTCCTTCACCGCCGCGGGTCCCACGCGCGACGGCAAGCAGAAGCCCGAGATCAGCGCTCCCGGGCACGGCGTCCAGGCCGCGTGGTCGCTCACCCACGACCGGGTGGTCGGCATGTCGGGCACCAGCATGGCGGCACCGCACGTGACGGGGCTGGTCGCCCTCATCATGCAGGCCGCCGGACGGCCCCTGGCCACGGCCGAGATCCGGGAGCTGGTCGGCAAGGTGGCGCGGGCATCCGCGGGCGGCGCGTGGGACCCGCGGTACGGCGCCGGCCGCGTCGACGCCTGCGCCGCCGTCCAGGCGATCACCGGGCACGTCGCGCCCGCGGCCGCGCCCGCGAACGGCCGGCCGGCGGTCGCGGCGCCCCCCGTCCCCGCGGCGAGCGAAAGCACGTTCTCGCTCGAGGAGCTGATTGCCGCGCTCACGCGCTCGGCCGCCGAGCGGCGGACGCGCATCCGCCTGGAGATCGACGTGCAGCCCGCCGCAGGGTAGCGCGGGAGAGCACAGCAGTCGAAGCCCCGTTCGGCCGGCGCGTCAGCGTCGGCCGAACGGGCTTCTGGCTGTCCCGGCGGCGGGTTTGCCCGCTCAGGCGCGATGTGGGCGGTTTAGCATTCCTATCCGGCGGATGCGAAGGAGGGGCGGACGCGAACCGCGCCCGCCCCTCCTTCACCCACGTGCCCGCCCGCTTACCGATTCTCCTGCGCCATGATGGTCGGGTCGCAGCAGGCAGCCATACGGGACACGAGAGTCGGCAACGCGACCAGCGGAGAGGCCAGCGGCAGGGGATCCACGTCGAAGGACTCCACGCGGAGGGCGGTGATGTCGAGGCTGAGCGTACGCATGGCTTTATGCTCCAGGAGTTGGATTCGGTCGATTGCATCGGGCGCCCACGCGTCCGATGTACCGCCGGCGGTCCGCGAAGTGGTCCGCCGGCGCCCGTCCCCAGGCACGCTGCGTTCCCGGGAGTGCAGGAACCGGCGGCCGGTCGCAAGCGCCCATTCCACAACGGGTTGTAGGAATCGGCCCCCGGGAGGGACAGTGGTTTGAGCCGGGACGGACGTGTCTCGGTGGGGCTCGTGCGCCCCACCGCGGATCACGAAGCCGGACAGAGTGATTCCCGTGACGCGTGGTTGCGGCGGGTTCCACTCGCTCAGGCTCGATGCCGGTGTCGAGGCTGGATATCGGCGGTGGGAATGATGCCGGCGCCGCGTCACGCCCCTTCGGCCGACGGGGCGAGCAGGCGCGCGGCGGCGCCGGGAACCAGGTAGTCGTCCAGGATGCGGTGGATCCCGGGCAGGTGCCCGCGCTCGCGGGGGCCGTCGGACTGGGAGATGAAGACGGCCACCAGCTCCAGCTCCGGCACCACGAAGACGTACTGCCCGCCGTACCCCCAGGCAAAGAACACGCGCCGCCCGCCGGAGTCCCTGCTCCACCACCCCAGCCCGTAGCCATGCCCGTTCCACGGCGACGAGGTGCGCGGCCGCACGCTCTCCTCCACCCACGCGCGCGGCACGACCTGCCTTCCCTGGTACGCGCCGCCGTCCAGGTACAGCTGCCCGAAGCGCAGCAGCTGGCGCGGCGTGAGGTACATGTCGTTGCCGCCGAAGTAGATGCCCTGGGGGTCGCGCTGCCACGGGCGGATGCGGAAGCCCAGCGGCTCCGCCAGCTTCTCGTTGGCGTACGCCCAGGTGCTCGTCCCCGTGGCGCGCGTGAGGATGGCGGAAAGCAGGTGCGTGCTCCCCGTGCTGTACAGCATGCGCCCCCCGGGCTGGTCCACCACGGGCTGGTCCAGCGCGGCGCGCACCCAGTCGCCGCTGCTCACCCAGGCGCCGTACTCGTCGAAGCTGGTGGACTCCAGCCCCGACTGCATGGAAAGCAGGTGGCCGACGGTGATCTGCCGCTTGCGGGGATCGACGTCCGGCCGCGCGAAGTAGGTGGGGAAGAAGTCGGAGATCGGCTGGTCCAGGCCGCGGATGTGGCCTTCCTGGATGGCGATCCCCACCAGCACGGAGAGCAGGCTCTTGGAGGCGGACTTCACGTTGGCCGCGCGGTCCGGGCCGGCGCCGCCGGTGTAGCGCTGCAGCACGATCTCGCCGCGCTGCGAGACCAGGATGCCGCGCAGCCGCGGGAGCTCCGCCGCGCGGTCCAGCGCCTGCGCCAGCAGCACGGTGTCCGCCGGCCGCGCGCGCGGCGCGGCGGCGGCCGACGGCGTTCCGGCGCCTGCCTCCGCGCCGGGATCGCGCGCGGCATCGCATCCCGCGATCAGCAGGCAGAACAGGGTGATCGATCGAACCGTCATGCGGCGTGTTGCATCGGGCGTCGGGATGATCCGGATCGGCCGATGGTACCCTCCTGCGAAGATCGGGTGCGCCGTTTCATCATCTTCTCATCAACAGGATCACGCGGGCGCCTTCTTCATAGGATGACAGCGATCCGCAGGCGCGGTGCTTTCCCGGATCCGGTATGACGGGCGTTCTCCGGATTTCGTACGACGCACGCAGGGGAAACGGACGAAGCGGAGGCACCGCGTCGAGGTGCTCCGCTCCCTCCGCTTCCTCTGCGTGAGAAAGTCTTCCGCCGGATGGGATGCGCCGCGGCGCTCAGCCGTTGCGGAAGGTCACCCGCCGCCCCGATTCGTCCGTCATCGTGCTCACCTGTACCGGGCCTGCTCTCCCGGAGGGGTTCTCGTACACGATCTCCTCCCCGCCGTGCTCCGCGGCCGGCGGCGCCAGCACGGCCTGCGGATCCACGCCCTCGCGAACGCGCAGCACGGGGATCACCGCCTCGGACGGGTGGTCCATCCGCAGCTGGACGACGGCAAGGTCGAACGCCGTCCGGACGCCCTGGCCGAACGCCAGCCCCCGGTAGAAGGCCTCCGCGAAGGCGATGGCCGACGCGTCGGTGACCGGGCGGTCCATCCCGATGGCGTAGTCCACCACCCCGCTGAGCACCTCCACCACCGGCAGCGTGTCGCAGCCGTTCAGCACCACCATCCGGACGGTATCGGACAGGATGCCGAACAGGCTGCCCAGCACCTGCTTGTCCACCGCGCGAGGCCTGCCGTGCTCGTCGCCCAGGTAGATGACGCCGGGCTGGTCGGCGTGCCCGGAGAAGTGCACGATGCGCGGCCGGTGGCGCAGCAGCGCCTCCTGGAGGTCGCGCGTGCGCGTGGCGAAGTGCGAGACCAGCTGCAGCGCGTCGCGCGCCGTTCCCCGCTGGATGGCGTGGTCGATGGCCCGCACCTCTTCGCCCAGCTGCAGGGGCGCGCGGTCGGTAAAGGGATCGGCGGCCAGGAACAGCACCCGGATCCTGTCGTTGCTCATTCGTGGGGCTTTCTCCTCTCGACGTTGCTCCGGCACGCCCCGGCGGCGAGCGGGCCGGCGCCGGCGCGGGGGGCCGCGACAACCGTCCGGGCCGGCATCGGTCTCAGGTCATCCTCCGCGCAGGACGACGGAGGGTACCGGCCGGAATGCCGGCACCAGGGGAAAGTCGAGGTCGGCGGCGCCGAGCATGAAGATGTGTGTCGTCTGGCTGCACTCCCGCACCCCGTGGTCGCGGAGGTGCCAGTACAGATCGCAATAGCTGCCGTCGTAGCTGCCGCCCTCCCACAGGTTCAGCAGGGCGCGCGAGAAGACGCCGTCCCGGCTGGTCTGGTCCTCGCCGGAGGAGGTGAGCATCAGCACGCTCGCCGCGATGCCGTCCGTGTTGCGCGGGGGGGCGGGGATGCACGACGGCCTGGGATCCGCGCCGCCGTGCACC
>DASTNU010000379.1:0-8850 GCA_035720605.1 Longimicrobium sp.
CTGGGCGGCCGGGTGAAGATGGTGGCGGGCGGCCCGGAGCGGGTGCGCACCGTCGGCGTGATTACCGGCGGTGCCGGCGGCGAGGTGGCGGCGGCCGCGCGGCAGGGCCTGGACGCCTACGTGAGCGGCGAGGGCGCGCACCACAACTTCTTCGACGCGGAGGAAGGCGGCGTGAACCTGCTGCTGGGCGGCCACTACGCCACGGAGACCTTCGGCGTGCGCGCGGTCGCGCGGCACCTGGAGGAAAAGTTCGGCCTCGAGTGGACCTTCATCGATCACCCGACCGGTTTGTGAACGGTGATTCTATTATAGCGAGCGATTAATGAATCAATGTTAACAATACCCGATGCCACTTCAGCGCCCGATAGGCCCGGTTCCTCGGCAGAGATCCGGCCCCCCGGTTCTGCCGGCAAGATCCTCCGGTCGACGCCAGGGTACCAGGCGGGCTGAAAGTCGCGCGGCGCCTCCCGCAGGAAGACACGATCGTGCAGGGGATGCCCTCCCTCAGGACGACGCACTCGCCGCTGCTTCCTCCGCGGCGGGTTCTTCGGTGACGCCTTCGAGGGCGCGGCGCTCGGCGAAGAGGTCGCGCTGGACGACGGCGTCCCACGCGGCGCGCACCTCGTCGTACCCGGTGAGCATCACCAGGGCGGGATCGAACTGCGAGCCGGAGCCCTGGCGCAGCTCGGCCAGCGCGCGGTCTACCGGCATGGCGTCGCGGTACTTGCGCGGCTGCGTCATGGCGTCGAACGCGTCCGCCATGGCGATCACGCGTGCACCCAGCGGGATCTCCGTCTCGCTCATCCCGTGCGGATAGCCGCTGCCGTCCCAGCACTCGTGGTGCGAGGAGACGGTTTCCATCAGCCCCGGGTGCTCCGCCTCCAGCGGCTCCAGGATGTGCGCGCTCTCGTGCGGGTGGTGCTTGATCTCCGCCCGCTGTGCGGGGGTGAGCGGGCGGCGCGAATGGACGATGTGAAAGAAGCGGTCGTCGATCTTGCCCATGTCGTGCAGCAGCGCGGCCACGCGCAGGGTGCGCAGCTCTTCCCCGCGCATCCCCGCCGCCTGCGCCAGCGCGTAGCTCAGGTCCGCGACGCGGCGGCTGTGGCGCGCCGTCGCGGGGTCGCCGGCGGTAAGGACGTTCAGCAGCAGCTCCACCATGCGGCGGTGCAGCATCTTCTCCGACTCGCGGTGCCGCGCGGCGTCCACCATCCACCCCAGCCACACCAGCCCGGCGGAGGCCGCCGCCACACCCGCCAGGCTCCACCGCCTGCCTTCTTCGTTTCTCGGCATCCCGCGTGACCTCACAGGGTTTCCGCAGCACTGACGATCCCGGCCGCTCTGCACGGAGCAAGCCATCCGCGGCGCCGCGCCGCGCGGTGCTGGTGTTCGTGCGCGCGCCGGAGGCAGGCCGGGTGAAGACGCGTCTGGCGGGCGCCATCGGCGCGGAGGGGGCGCTGCGCGTCTACCGGCGCCTGGCGGAGCACACGCTGGCGGAGGTGCGGTCGCTCGCCGCGGAAGGGGTGGAGAGGCGCGTCCACTACACTCCCGCGCATGCCGGTGCCGCCGTCCGGGAATGGCTGGGCGACGGCCCGGTCTACCTCCCGCAGGCGGAGAGCGACGACCTCGGGATGCGGATGCGGGACGCGTTCGTGCGGGCCTTCGAGGACGGCGTGCAGCGGGTGGTGATCGTGGGATCGGACCTGCCGGAGCTGACGGCGGCACTGCTCCGCCGCGCCTTCGACGCGCTCGATGCGCATCCCGCGGTGCTCGGGCCGGCGCGGGACGGGGGATACTACCTGCTGGGCCTGCGGCGGATGATCGACGGCCTCTTCTCCGGCGTGCCGTGGAGCACACCCGACGTGCTCGGCGCCACGCTGGACAGGTTCCGTGCGGCAGGCGTGGAACCGGTGCTCCTGGAGGAGCTGGCGGACGTGGACGAGGTGGAGGATCTGCCGCCGGGGTGGTAGGGCCCGCCCCCGGCCTCGCCTGGGCTCGTCCACCCCCTCCCGCAAACAGCGCGGGAGGGGGTGTAAACATCTGGGCAATGGAAGCCGGCTATCTGTTCAGGAGAGTAGATCCTGCGGTCGGCCGGGATCGCGCGGCACCTCCCTCAGGATGCCAAGCCGTTGCGTGTGAAGCAGTTGAAGCCCCGCGCAGTTTGCGGGGCTTTCCGCAGTGGTTGCGGCGGCTTCAGCCGCTCAGGCGTGAGGCTGGCCACCCCCCTCCGGGGCGACCAGCCAGGCCATGTGGCGGATCTCCGGCTCGATCAGCCGATCCCACGCCAGCCGCACCGCCGCCGGAGAGCCGGGAAGCGAGAAGACCACGCGGCCGCGGTACAGCCCCGCCATCGCCCGCGAGAGCATCGCGGCGGCGCCCACCTGCTCCCAGCTGAGCATGCGGAACAGCTCGCCGAAGCCGGGGATGGGCCGCTCCACCCGGCGCGCCAGCACGTCGTAGGTGGTGTCGCGCGGGGCGATGCCGGTGCCGCCGTTGAAGACGACCACCCGCGCCGGGCTGAACGCCATCACCCGCAGCGCGTCCTCCACCTCGCCCGGCTCGTCGCGGATCAGGCGGTATCCCTCCACCGTGTGCCCGGCCGCCTGGATGGCCTGGCGGAGCCAGATGCCGTTGGTGTCGGTCTCCTCCGTCCGCGAATCGCTCACCGTCACGATGCCGACCGGGACGACCCGCCGGTCCGCCTCTGCCGCCCGGTGATGCCGGTCGCTGCTCTCCGTCGTCATCCCCTCTCTCCCCCGTCGCTGGATGTGCAGGCCCTGCCTGGCCCCGTCGCCGTATCCTTCTGTTCTCGCCCCGGCCCCCGGATTACATTGCGCAGTCTCCCGCTCGCCGGAACCTCCATCATGAAACGCTTCTTCAACGCCGCCGCAAGAGGGCTGGCCGGGATCACCGTCCTGGCGCTGGTCTTCATCTCCATCTACGCCGTCGCCACGGCCGCGGACACGCAGCGCGGGCTGGGAGCGGCGGCGTACGGGGCCATCGGCTACCTGTTCCTGCTGGTGGGCTGGTGGGCGTACGGCCGCGCCAGCCGCGTGCCGGCGGGCCCGGCCTTCCTCATCCACGCCTGCTCGTGGGCGCTGTACCTTCCCGGCGCCGTAGTGACCGGCGGTCAGCCAGCGCCCACGCCGGGGTACGCCATCTTTGCGCTGGGCGCGTTCCTGCACGCGCCGTCGCTGCTGCACTTCGCGGCGGCGCTGGCGTTTCCGCGGCGGGTGGGGCGCTGGCTGGGCGCGTTCGCCGCCTTCTACGGGGTGATGCTGGCCCTCTGGCTGGCCGCCGTGCTGGGCGCGGTGGTCGGCGCGGACGCCGTCCCCGCCCTGCTGGACGGGACGATCCGCGACGACGTGCTGGACCTGGCCGCGTTCCTGGGCGCCGTCGCCCTCATCGCCTGGGGGATGGCGGACACGCACTCCGTGCGGCTGCGCACGCAGCTGGCCTGGGCCGCCGCGGGGATCGCGCTGGGGATGGGGCCGGGATGGCTCGCCGCGGTCCCGGGGCTCGGCGGCGCGCTGCGGACGGAGGTGCTGCCCGGGCTGCCGCTGTACGCGCTGTTCTGGGTGCTGATGCCGATGGCGTTCGCGTACGCCATCGTGCGCTACAACCTGTTCGACACCGGGCGGCTGGACCGGCGCGCGCAGGAGATCTCGCTGGCGCTGCTGCAGGCCAAGAGCGTGGACGAGGTGAGCCGCCAGGCCGTGGACGCACTGCACGCGGACTTCGACCTGGCCGGCGCCGGCGTGTGGGCGCTGGACGACGCCGGCCTGCCGGTGCAGATGGGCGGCGACGCGGGCGCCGGCGACCCGCGCCAGGTCGAGCGGGTGCTGGACGGCGGGCGCGCCCAGGTGCCGCCGCACCTGCTGGCCTACCCGCTACTGTACGGCGATTCGGTCGAGGCGGCGCTCTGGCTGGAGCGCGCGGGGGGCGAGCCGTTCGAGGACGGGCACCTGGACTACCTGGCGCGCCTGCAGCGGCAGCTGGGGATGGCGCTGCACCTGCGCCGCGTGGACGACCGCGTGCGCATCAGCGCGGAGGAGCTCACCGCGCTGGCGCGCGAGGTGGACGCCGTCGCCGCGGAGCTGCGGGTGACGGGCGAGAGCGTGACCGGCGCGGTGCAGGAGGTGAGCGAGGGCTCCGCGCGGCAGACGGAGGACTACCGCAGCGTGGCCGCCAGCATCGCCCTGCTGCGCGAGAGCAGCGTGGAGATCGCGCGGCGGCTGGCCAGCGCGGACCGCTTTGGCGGCGAGACGCTGGAGCGCTCGCGCGGCGCCGGCGGCGACGTGGAGCTGCTGGTGGCGCGGGTCAAGGAGGGCGCCACGCGGCTGGGGACGGTGGCGGACGAGGTCCACTCGCTGCGCGAGCGCAGCGGCGAGATCGGCTCCATCAGCGACACCATCCGCGAGGTGGCGGAGCAGACCAACCTCCTGGCGCTGAACGCCGCCATCGAGGCCGCCCGCGCCGGCGAGTACGGGCGCGGCTTCGCGGTGGTGGCGGACGAGGTGCGCAAGCTGGCGGAGAACAGCGCCGCCAGCGCGGAGCGCATCGGCGACCTGGTGGAGCAGGTGCGCGGCGAGATCGCGCGGGTGGCGGAGGCGATCGCCGGGGCGCGGGCGGACATCAGCGAGGGCGCGGGGGGCGCGGACCGGGCCGCCGTGGCGCTGCGCGAGAGCATCACCCAGGTGGCGCAGCTGCGCGAGGAGATCGCCGGGGTGAGCGCGCTGATGGACGACGCCCAGGCGCAGAACGAGATGATCGCCGACGCGGTGACGCGCGCCACGGAGATCAGCGAGCAGAACGCCGCCGCGGCGGAAGAGACGGCCGCGGCCACGGAGCAGCAGCTGGCCTCGCTGGAGAGCGTGGCCGCCAGCGTGCGCGAGCTTTCCACCCTGGGGGCGCGGATGTTCGAGCTGCTGCAGGCGGACTCCTTGCAGCGGCCCGCCGCCCCCGCGCCCTCGCCCGCCCCGGCGGACTTCTCGCGGCAGGCGGGGTGAGGGTGGAAGCTTCGGTGGATGCGCGAATGGACGATCCCGTCCTGGACGACGACCTCCTGGAAGAGGCGGAGGCCGCCGCGCCCCGCGGAGGGATCGACTGGAAGAAGGTGGCGCTGGCGGCGGTGATGCTGGGGGCGCTGATCGCCTTCGTGCGGCTGGGCGGCAGCCTGGACTTCGACACGCTCAAGGCGCACCGCGCGGAGCTGCTGGAGTTCACCCGCCGCAACTACGCGGCCATGCTCATCGGCGGCACGCTGGCGTACACGGCGGCGACGGCGCTCAGCTTTCCCGTGGCCACGCTGCTCACCCTGGCGGCGGGGCTGCTGTTCGGACGGTGGGTGGGGACGGCGGTGGTGGTGGTGGGCGCCACGGTGGGGGCCACGCTGGCCTTCCTGGCCGCGCGCTACCTGTTCGCGGACAGCGTGCGGCAGCGGATGGGGCCGCGGCTGCAGAAGCTGGCGCGGGGGTTCGAGAAGGACGCGTTCAGCTACATCCTGTTCGTGCGGCTGGTCCCCGTGTTCCCCTTCTGGCTGATGAACCTGGTGCCCGCGTTCACCCCGGTGTCCGCGCGCACCTACTTCGTGGCGACGGCCATCGGCATCGCCCCGGGGTCGTTCGTCTTCGCCAACCTGGGGCAGTCGCTGGCCGAGATCGACTCCCCCCGCGACCTGGCCAGCACGGAGACGCTGGTGGCGCTGGGGCTGCTGGGGCTGATGAGCCTGCTGCCCATCGCCTGGAGAAGGTACCGTACCCGGAGAGCGCGGAACGATGGCTGACATCAACGTGGAACGCATCCCCCGGCGCCTGCACCCCGTCGCCGTCCTGGGGCTGTTGCTGGGGCTCGTCGCGCTGCTGCTGCTCTTCCTGAGCGGCCCGGGCACGCGGTTCGGGTGGTGGCACTATCGCACCAGCTTCACGATGATGGAGCGCGGCGCCCACCTGGGGATCGCGGCCGCGGTGGTGTCTCTCGTGGGATTGGCGCTGTCGCGCGGGCGCGGGCGGCTGCTGGCGGGGGTGGGGCTGCTGCTGGGCGCGCTGGCCGTGGTCCTTCCCTGGAGCTGGCGCCAGGAAGCGCGCAAGTACCCGGGAATCCACGACATCACCACCGACACCCGGAACCCGCCCGTGTTCGTGGCCGTCGCGCCGCTGCGGGCGGGCGCGCCCAACCCGGTGGAGTACGCGGGCGACTCGGTGGCGGCCGTGCAGCGGCAGGCGTACCCGGACCTGCGGCCGCTGATGATGGCGATGCCGGTGGACAGCGCCTTTTCGCTGGCGCTGCGCACGGCGCGCGAGATGGGATGGGAGATCGTGGACCAGAGCCGCCGCGACGGGCGCATCGAGGCGACGGCCACCACCCCCTGGATGGGCTTCAAGGACGACGTGGTGGTGCGCGTGACCTCCGCGTCGGGGATCTCGCGGGTGGACGTGCGCAGCAAGTCGCGCGTGGGCCGCGGCGACGTGGGGGCCAACGCCAACCGCATCCGCCAGTACCTGCGCCGCCTGCACGCCGCGGACCCGAATCCGATCCAGGCGGAGGGCTCGCCGTAGGGGAGAGCGGTTTCGCGCGGAGGACGCGGAGCTGAAAGGGAGGACGCGGAGGACCCTTCGAAAGCGGTTCTCTGCGTCCTCTCGTCGTTCCTCCTCCTCCTCCTCCGCGTGGAACCTGCTTTCAGTCGCGCGGCGGGATGCCGTAGTGGCGGCGCATCTGCTCCACCCACGCGGGGACGGGGCGCCGGGTGATGACGTAGCCCTGCTCGATGCAGTGCAGCATCGCCTCCACCGTCTGCGACTGCGTCCCGGGCGGCAGGTCGTGCACCAGCACCCGCAGGGCGGCGAACGCGTCGTCGTCGGAGGTCACCTCCTGCCGGTCCGCGGCGTGGTGCACGTACCAGGCGCGCAGCCGGTGGATGGTCTTGGTGTACGGCATGTTGCCGTCCAGGAACTTCTTGAGCCCCGTGGGCGACATCCCGATCTCGCGGGCGGCGCTGCGCAGCGAGGTGCGCTCCACCCGCTCGGCGACCGCGGCGCGGAGCTGCGGGATGAGCCGCTGCTCCTGCTGGCTCGCGTTTTCGCCCTCCCGGGCCAGCTCCGCCATGAGCGCGCGAAGGCTTTCCCCGTCCGTGGGGGCCATGCCTGCGAACAACTTCCGTAATCTGCGCGGTGGCTCCATCGTCTCCCTCTGTCCGCCGGGTGCGTGTGAGCGCGAACGCCGTCGCGGCGTCCTCTTGTTCACAACGTACACTTTAAACGCGCGCGTGGCAATTGGCTCCGGCGGAGCGGTGGCGAACCCGTTACGAAACCACGGCCTTCCATCAGCGTTCCGTGCCAGCGTTGACTGCGGTATTTCGTGTTCGGGATGCGCGGCTGTCGGGCCGGCTTCGCGTTCGGCGGGTGTTGGGCGGGCTTCGCGTTCGGCGGGTGTTGGTCCGGCTTCGCGCCCGGCGGGTGTTGGTCCGGCTTTGCGTCCGGCGGTTGAAACCGCTGCTAGAAAATCACGAAGTCCGCCTGCGCGGACTCGCGTCGGCGGGATCACCGTGCGAGGGCATGGCCCCAGGTTCGGCGAGGGGGATGCTCCGGCCGGTGCCCAGGACAACAAACCGTTGTGTTGAAGGAGGTTATGCAGTTGAAGCCCCGCGCAGTTTGCGGGGCTTTCCGCAGTCGTTGCGGCGGCTTCAGCCGCTCAGGGCGCGGCCACCTCGCCGCGCAGCACCGGCTCCAGCGTTGCCCACACGGTCGCGGCGACGGCGCGGTGGCCCTCCTCGTTGGGGTGGATGCCGTCCGCCAGGTTCAGCGCCGGGTCCGCGGCCACCCCGTCCAGCAGGAAGGGAATGAACGTCAGGTCGTTCATCCGCGCCAGCTCGGGATAGGTATTGTTGAACGCATCCACGTAACCCGCCCCCAGGTTGGGTGCGGCCAGCATCCCCGCGAGCACGATGTGCGCGCCGGGCCGTGCCGCCCGCACGGTGTCGATGATGGCCTGGATGTTGGCGCGCATGGTGTCCACGTCGGCGCCGGTCAGCATGTCGTTGGCGCCCGTCTCGATCACCAGCACGTCGAACGGCTGCCGGATGAGCCAGCTGCGCACCCGCTGCAGCGCGCCGGCGCTCTTCTCGCCGCTGAGCCCCGCGTTCACCACCTCCCACGGCAGCCCGGCGGAATCCACCTTCTGCTGGACGATCGCGGGATACGCGTGCTCTCGCTCCACCCCGTAGCCGTCCGTAAGGCTGGTGCCCAGGAACATCACCACCCGTTCATTACCGGGGGATGACGATTCGTCCGCGGCGACTGCCTGGGTGTCTTCGCGGACGGGCGGCTGGTTGCTTTCGGGGGAGCCGCACCCGAAGATCAGGAACGGCAGGGCCAGGGCCCACCACGGGCCGGTGCGGCGCGGGAACAGGGTGACGATGCTCATCGCGGACGATCTCCAGAAGACCTATCGCAGCGGCGGACGTCCGCTGGCGGCGCTACGGAACGTAAGCTTTCAGATTCCACCCGGCGAGGCGGTGGCCATCGTGGGCCCGTCCGGCAGCGGCAAGACCACGCTGCTGGGGCTGCTGGCCGGCCTGGACCGCCCCACCGGCGGCCGCGTCCTGCTGGACGGCGCGGACCTGGGCGCGCTCTCCGAAGACGCCCGCGCCCGCCTGCGGCGCGAGAAGATCGGCTTCGTCTTCCAGTCGTTCCAGCTCATCCCCACCCTCACCGCGCGCGAGAACGTGGCGGTGCCGCTGGACCTGGCCGGCGACGGCGGCGGCGCGGCGCGCGCGGACGAGCTGCTGGAGCGCGTGGGCCTGGGCGGGCGCGGGCACCACTACCCCGCGCAGCTCTCCGGCGGCGAGCAGCAGCG